>QQUD01000361.1 GCA_008501785.1 Chloroflexota bacterium | reverse complement strand
GGTTCCAATTGCCAGCGCTACGCATAAACACATATGCTGAGCCGCTGCTGGTACCACCATCATCATCGCCTGGTGCTCCAATAACGATTGTATCCTCTGACACCGCCACCGAATTTCCGAAAATATCCACTGCCGCTGCATCACTGGCAGTAAGCTTCTCTTGCTGACTCCAATTACCCCCGCTGCGTACAAACACATAAGCCGCCCCACTACTTCTACCATTATCTTCATCACCAATAGCCCCAATAACAACTGTATCCCCTGAAATTGCTACTGAATAACCGAACTGATCCCCCGCCGCTGAGTGACTAGGTGTCAATTTCGCTTGCTCACTCCAACTACTTCCACTACGCACAAACACATATGCCGCTCCGCTACTATCGCCATTATCGTCATCTTGAAATGCTCCTACAACGATTGTATCTCCAGAAATTGCTACTGACCTACCGAAAAGATCGGATGCTTCAGGATCATCTGCTTTTAATTTCGCTTGTTGGCTCCAACTATCTCCATTATGAATAAAAACGTATGCTGCACCACTGAAAACTTCGTCATCATCATCAACAATTGCTCCAAAGACAGCCGTTTTTCCTGACACCGCGACTGATGAGCCAAATAAGTGAAAAGGGTCTGGGGCACCTGCCATAAGTTTCTCTTGTTGCACCCAAGAATTTTGGGTCAAGGAATATGCGTGTAAGAATGTCGTCAATGTAAACGTGAGTATTAACAAAACGGCCGTTTTCCCCACCCCTTTCTTCTTTAAATTATTATCAAAATTTTGTGATTTTTCTTCTGAGATAAAACGCTGGACCCCAAACATGCTGACTCCTTTTGCAATGCAAACAATAATGAAAGTTGGGTTACGCTTTTGTTTGTTGGAAAAATGGAATATTGGTTTCCCCCCACGAACAAAGCACCCCTTTAGAACACACAAACCTGATAAAGGTCTTTCCCAAACAAAATATATCACAATGACTAATTCAACACCTTGCATTTTTGTTTTTGAGGATATTTCATGACATTCGTCATCTCTATGCGTGATAGAAATCATGAAAACGGCCGTTAAAGTTGATAGACTTCAATTACCGAGAAGGTAAAAAAGTGGGTGGTGAGGAAACGGCCGTTTCCTCACCACTCCCCATAAACATAAATACCGTTGATGAGATCGTGATCGCTTCAATATTGTTGTAAGGGTCTCCATTGATCTCATGCGTTTCCATCACACCCCCGTAAGTTGTTTGTGTATGAGCAGAATCAACTTGGGCATAGATTGTCGCCCCTGACGGAATTATTCCTGAGAAGTTGCCACCAAAGTCACGTGCATCTCCTACTGCTAATATCAGTGCATCTCCAGGATGAAGCGGAAGTGCATCGGCCTGCACCCCCCACATCGTACCTTCTCCCCCCTGTGTTTCCCAGGTATGGTTCACCTGCGTTGGTGGCACAGTCGGATTAATGTACAAATCCACCCAGAACGCATCCGTCACCGGTCCTTGACCCTGATTTTCAATCGTCACCTGCACTGAATTGCCCATGATGGTTATATCTTTAACCATCAGATCAGGCGCGCCGACATCGTTGTTGACAAGCATAGGCAAGAAGATGAAGACAATACTGTCATTGTCGGTAATGTCGATGATGGTATCGGGAACCACTATGCTGTTATAGTCGGAATCATTGCTGCTGGTACGACACGCGATCCTGCTGCTATGATTGCCCTCAACAATGAGATCATCAACGGCCGTTACCGTCACCGTCTGCTCCGTATCCCAATTGCTGTCAGTAAAGGTCAAGCTTATCGAATTGCCAGCACCATTTCCCAAGTCAGTTTGTACATCCGGATCAAGCGTAATCATGACATCGGCGGACGGTTCGCTGGCGAGCATGACGTCATAACTATCCGTTGCTCCGCCTTCGGTGACGTGCATATCACCCCCAGATGCCGTAAAAAACAGCACGCCGAGCGTATCATCATTTTCAATCGTGCCTGCCCCCTCGTCGTCTACAAGCACAGCATTGATACTATCGGACAGTTTCACAACAAAGGTTTCATCTGCTTCAAACCGGGCATCGCCATTGACCTGGATGGTGACTTGTTGTGTGAGCGCACCGCCAGCCGCAAAGTTGACAGTGCCAGAGGCAGCAACATAATCTCCATCAGTTGTAGTCGCTGAGCCATCAACTGTTGAATAAGCAACAGAAACGTCCCCGCTGTTGTGTGTGCGCGAGATAGTAAAATTGAACATTGCAGCCCCGGAATCCCCTTCTGATAAAGTGACATCATCAATTGATAAGCCTGCATATAAAGCATACACATACACCGACCCAGCGTAGAAGCCACCATGATCTTCTCCGTCGGCCCCAATAACGGCCGTATCTCCATTCACCGCCACTGACCTGCCAAAATAGTCACCTGCCTCCGTGTCATTAGCCGTCAGTTTCACCTGCTGGCTCCAACTGCTGCCGCTGCGCACAAACACATACGCAGCCCCGCTGTTGTTATCGCCAGC
>QQUD01000976.1 GCA_008501785.1 Chloroflexota bacterium | reverse complement strand
TTCTTTGAATAATGGAATAAAGGGTTCTGGTGGGTAACGAACTTCGTCACCTGCTAAATCCAATCCTACAATCCCCTTACTCTTATTATCCATTGCGACTTTTGCAACTTTATAAGCTTGCTCTATTGGATCATGCCGCACGAGCGTCACAATCAATCCAACAACAATATTAAAATCTCCACTGGCTTTGTTTACAGCATCAATTACCCAAGCTGTGACATCTTCAAGTGCAAAACCTTGAACACGGGACAGCGCCTGCGGGCTAAACCGTAGTTCTAAATAATGCACATTATCAAGTGCAGCATCCGCCACGACTTCATAAACCAGTCTACTCACCAATTCTGGCGTTCGATAAAAATGACGCAAAACATGAAATTTACTCAAGAATGCATCATGATTGGGGGGATCATCCGTAATTTGCACCTGAGGGCGAAGCGTTTCTAAATCGGCAGCAGGCACATCTAGTTCAAATCTCTGTGCGATTTCGAATAACGTTTCCAAGCGCAAAGAACCTTCTAGGTGGCGATGCAAATCTATTTTCGGCATCGCCTTCAAAATGGCAGGCGTTAAAGAGGAGGTTGAAACAAACAATATTTTTCCCGAATACAACTAATTAAGTTCTGGAATGGTTTTAGCAACTTGGCTATTGGCTAGCGGAAGCATGAAGTAAAAAGCACTACCTCGATTCAATTCACTTTGAACCCAAATCTTGCCATGATGTGCATCAATGATGCGCTTCACAATTGCTAAGCCAATACCTGTTCCACCAAATCGGCGACGCGCAGAGCCATCAATTTGATAAAATCTTTCAAAAATACGTTCATGTTGCTCAGGTGAAATCCCAATACCTTCATCAGCCACAATAACCAATACTTTGTTCTGTTCTACTGTCATTGAAACTTTGATAGACCCACCATCTGGACTAAATTTCATGGCATTGCCAATCAAATTATCAAGTACCTGAGTAATCCGCTGTTTATCGATATTAACCATCCCTTTTTCTGAGGACAGCATAACATTAATGGTAAGACCTTTTTGATCAGCAACTAATTGATGGTTTGCCACTGTTGTTTGCAGCATTTCCAACATAGATTCGGGTTTTAAATTGAGGTTCCCAGCATCAATACGTTGTAAAGTGATAATATCATCTATAATTCGCGTAATTTCATTGGTCTTGTCAGCAATTATCGTGAGTGCATCTTGCTGAGGAGGAGTCAACAATCCCATCTCACCATCCATGAGCAAATCTGAATACCCTTTTACAAAAGTTAGTGGCGTCCGTAACTCATGAGAAACATTTTGAACTAATTCATCTTTTAATCGATCACTCTCCCTCAATTCATCATATGCAGCTTTTAATTCTGTCGCCCGTGCTTCCAATTCTTCAAACAAATTAGCATTGGCAATAGCAACACTAACTTGAGATGCTGCAATCGTCATTAACTGAATGTCTGATTCACTAAACGTGTTTGGTTGTTCACTGTCAACAGATATTGTTCCAATAGCCTCATTTCGAATGACAAGTGGTACGACAAGCAAACTTCGAACTACTTCGTCGAAGAAAATAAAATTAGGATCGCTGTGCGCGTCACGGGTATAAACAAGTTGAGAATTCTGCACCACCCGACCAGAAATACTGTCTTCAACCTTCATGCGCGCATTCAAGAATTCAGGGTTTACACCGTCAGCAGCTTTCACAATTAGCTCTTGTTTGTCTTCTGAAAGCATTGTAATGGTACTCGCACGAGCATTCAACAAACTTCTTAATAGCTGAACGGTTGTTTCTAAAACGGATTGCAGCTTCAAATTTCCGGTAACTTGTTTTGCCATATCTACCAAGGCAGACATATCGCGCAGGCCACGCTGTGAATCAGCAAAGAGGGCCGCATTGCGTACAGCAACAGCAGCCTGTTTAGCTAATAAATTAAGCAGCAACAATTCATCTTGACTAAACGTATGGGGGTGCAAATAGGTTGCGGTAAAAGCACCAAATACCTCATCGCCGTATTTCAATGGAAAACCAGCAATGGCACAAATTCCCCACTTTTGTGACTTCTCAGATTGAAAGAAGGGGTGCTCCCCTGCGTTATTGATAACAATAGGCTCGCCTTTTTTCACAACGGCAACAGTCAACCCTTTGCCATCAGTTCGAGGTTTAGCAACAGCAGCTGTACGACGGCCGTTTCGCCACAGTGCCGATCCTTTCGTAAATTCATCTGTTTTGGGATCATAAAGAAATATATGTAAATTTGTTGCTTCAATAAGTTTCAAAGCAGATTCTGTAATTGCATCCAAAACGTCGTTTAACTTTAGCGGTGTGTTAAGCTGTAACACAATGTCGTTAAATTCTGACAATTCATCAACACGACGTTGTGCCTTGGAAAAAAGGCGGGCATGTTCAATCGCTACCGCTGCTTGTCCTGCCAGGTTTTTAGCCAAACGCAAACTGGCCTCGCTAAATTGACGGGACTGTGAAACCTGGCCTAATGCCAATAAACCCATTACCTGTTTTCGCCGCCGCAATGGCACCAACATAAGGGTATCTAATCCACTCGCTAACATGAGCGCTGTCTCGTTTGGATCAACTGATTCATCTGAACGCAGGCTCTCTATTTCTTTTTGGGCAAACAGTCGGCGAATAACTGGATTCTCTTCCAATCTTTCAACTGTATTTAAGCCGATATCAGCCGACCCATTCGTCTCATTTGTTCCGTGCGTCACCTGGTGTTTATGTGCCGAGGGAACAAGCTTCCGATTGGTTTCATCCCAGACAAAAATAGTGCAGCTGTCTACTTCTAAAGCACGCACCATTTCTGACACAACGGTTTGCAGTACAGAATCTTGCTCTAAATTTGCTGTCATGGTGGCGCTGGCTTGATATAAGGTGCCCAACTCGGATAGTTGCTGTTGAGTTTGTTCGTACAAGCGGGCATTTTGGTAAGCAACACCTGCGTGAGCGGCCAAACTGGAGACCAGCCATTCTTCATGGGAATCAAAGGCGTTCTTTTTATCGCTATCTACCATCAAAACGCCCAACAATTTTTCACCCGCCAGAATAGGGACCCCTAACCAGGTATTTATTAAGTCCGTCACTTGTTTTGACAGGCGCGTGTCTTTTTGTGCATCACGCAGACAAACAGATTCTTTTGTTTTAGTGACTTCTTGGATTAATTTGTTGTTTTGCCAAATTTGCTCAAAAAGATGATCATCCATCATAATCGGCGGGTTTTGATAACGGCGTTGCGCACGGTGTTTTAATTTGCCATCCTCTAAAGTAAACGCATATGCGTTGTTGTAATGGATGACTCGACCCAGCGCACCAAGCAAACGTGTTAGCACTTCACCTTGTTCCAATGAGGTGCTAATGGAGGCAATAGCTTGACGCAGCGCGACTGCCATTTGATAGTCACGAGACCCTTTATCCACAAGGTCGCGTGCATTTGAATACAAACTTGCATTTTTTACAACGACAGCGACGTGGGCAGAAACGGCCGTTAACGTCTGAAAATCCGATGCATCAAACGCATTTGGCTCGCTATCTTGTAACGAAATCAACCCAAGCACTTCATTTCCCACCCGCATTGGCACACAAATAATAGATCGGGGATCCCCTGACCCTTTAATCCCGGCTACAGGCCCATCTTCCAGATGCCAATCATCTGTCGCATAAGGAATATTGTTCTCGACAATCCAAGCAGCCAAACTATGCTTGTCATTCATAGAGACCGGGTTTTTAGTAATAGCCGAATGATTATCCCAGACACAAGGGAACGAAATCATCTGCGTCTCAAAGTCGCATAACGCAATATAGCACGTTGGCGGTGAAAAAACCGCCAGTAGCTGCTTATGAATCTCAACCAAAGTTGGCTCAAGTGGCTTCAAAACCCTGACAGACTCGGTGACACGGTAAATCGTTTCTAATTGAGAAGAATGCCGTCTAGCTTTATTGGAAGCTGCCAAATCTTTAGAAGATGTCAAATTAGCCTGAAAAAATGGGGCCTGACTGATTAATGTAGCAATCAATTCTGCGTACAGTAGATCGTTAGAATCTGGGGATTGATTTGAAACTGACAACTTTAACAAATAGGAAGTACCGGGAATTAAAGCGTGAACATTTCCATCAGAATTCTCAAATGCACTTGCACTTTTTTCATCAATCACTTCAATCGCAGCAACTGAAGCACTTGCCTGAACCAATTGTTCGATTTGCACGAGCAACTGTTCCCAGGTATCGATTTCTGATAGCTGATTACGCAAAACGCCTAACGCACGTAAATAAATAGTTTCATCTGGCATAGTCAATTTTCTATTATGTGTACAATTACCAGGTTTTCAAATAGGAATTTTGGTCTTACTACCATATTGTAGAATCAAATCAAGTGATTTGTAAATAAACCAAATATCACATTTTCTCCATGAAACCATGTTTCTCACAAATCGTCAATGAATGAACGGTAAACAAGCGTAAAAAGCTGGTAAATAAAAGAGCAGCGTGAAAATTTTGACGCTGCTCTTTTAATGCCACATTAATTATCTGCGTTTTTTCTTTTTCTTGCCTGAACTTCTCTTTTTTGAAACCGCTGTTGCAGGTCTAGCTGCAGGTGCTACCTGCTGGCCATTTCCAGCACTTTCATTTGCTAAATCCTGCCGCATATGGCAGCTTTTATATTTCTTCCCGCTGCCACAAGGACATGGATCATTGCGACCAACTTTGGGTAAATCGCGCCGTAACTCAACGCCTTTACCTTTTTGTCGCTTCACAACTTGATAACCAGCATCACGCGCCTGAATCTGATAAGCAACTTCTGCTTCTTGCTGCTTTACATAGGCTTGATGACTAGCAACCTGACGGAAAAAGCGATCTGCAATATCTTTTTCAATATTGTTCCTCATATCCATAAACATTTCTGCTGAACGAATCTTATACTGCACCTTTGGATCACGCTGCCCAACAGCCTCCAACCCAATTTCGCGGCGCAAATCGTCCATCGCTGTCAAATAATCACGCCATTCACGGTCAATCGCATCCAAAACGAGTATTCGTTGGAAGCTATTGTACTCTTCCTCACCAATTTGCTGGCACCATTTTTCTTGCTGTTGTTTTACATAATGTGTCAGTGCCACTACAAGCTGATCGCCACTCAATGCAGACAAGCTGTCTAACAAAAGGGTTCGCAAAGATTCACCAGCAGCACGTTTAAAACGAGCCTGCCGAATGGGTGCAGTTTTCAGCGACAAACCTTCAATTGAAAATTGAGCAAATGCGCTATCAAGCTGCTTGTGAGCCGATTGCCAGATACGCTCTCTTTCTGCCTGTTCAATATCAACTTGATCTACCAAAAACTCGTTGTAAAAGGTTTCAACCTGGCTTGTATAATCACGTCGAATATTCTCCCGTGCCTGCAATTGTCCGGAGCGGCGTCCTGCTAAACTGCCCAAATTGGGGACTGGTGGCAGCAGAGGCAAGAACCGGTTCATTGCCTGTAAAAGCTGCAAGAGATTCTGTCCCTGCTCCATGTTTTCATAGGCAAGAATCATCAACCGCTGCGTCAAACGTTCTGAAGATAAATCAACTAATTCAGCACGATCAATCTTCAGAATATCCGGCAACAAACCCCTCATACGTGCAATCACGCCAATAATGTTGATGGTATCGGTAGATTCTGTACTAAAATCAGTAATTGCCCGTTCTAATTCGGTGCGAACAAATCCTTCATAGTTGTCAATATAATTGTCAACGATTTCTGAAATCGCATTGGCAAATGATTGATCGACCCTCTCATCTGGGTCAAGCTCATTCATGAGAATGGCGCGTCGTTCGTTGTAGATGGCCTCACGCTGCTTGCTCATCACGTCATCGTACTCAACCACGTTTTTGCGAATGTCAAAGTTGTACCCTTCAACGCGCTCTTGCGCATTTTCAATCAGCCGATCTAAAACGCCAAATTCTAAGGGCATATCCTCAGGAATCGTAGACATGACCCCTCGATTCATCCAGTTTTTGAGGCGCTCACCACCAAATCGCCGCATTAAGTCATCTTCCAGAGAAAGGAAAAACCGTGAGGAACCTGGATCACCCTGACGAGCCGCACGACCACGAAGCTGATTGTCAATACGTCGAGACTCATGCCGTTCAGACCCGACAACATGCAAGCCCCCTCGATCCCAAACCTCTTTGCGCTCAATTTGCGTATTTGCCTGTACTTGTTTAATCCGATCAATAAAAACAGCGGGCAAACCTGGGATATTTTCAACTATCTTTGTCGCTTCTGCATCGTCACCCCCCAAAATAGCCCTAATCAGCGCAGCTCGGGCGTTGTAATGCTGTTCAAAGATTATTTCGGCTAAAAATTGGGCCGCCAAACCATTTTCGGCATGGACCTGTTGGTAACGTGTGTAGATATCCCATAACCGGACTGCTTCATCAGCTAGTGCTGAATCTCGTTCAAGCTGCTCCAAGTATTCACGTGCTTCACCAACCGCTCCAGCACGAACCATGCGCAATACGGTCATCATCTGGTTGTAATCAATGTTATAGGGTTCTTGCAGTTTACGAGCCAGATAACCGATTACCTGGACTTCTTCTATTTCGCTGAGGGCTTCGTCATATTCTTGTTTCGTTTGCAATGCCCAATCTACTAAACCTTCACTTAATTTAGCGCTTTTACGGGCATATTCACGGGCTGGCTCTTCGCCATCGTCGAGTAAGCGGTGGATGAGTTGGGTGAGTAACGGCCGTTTAAACAGATCATTCTCCATCATCTCAGCCGCCATCCCTTCAGGATTGCCACCCAGCAAAATATCGGTACCACGACCCGCCATATTCGTCGAAATCGTGACCGCTCCGCTGCGACCCGCCTGCGCCACAATCAGCGCCTCAGACTGGTGAATCTTTGCATTCAGCACAGTATGCTTAATTTTTTCACGGGTTAACAGGTGATGAATCACTTCTGAATGTTCAACAGATGTGGTACCTACCAAAACAGGCCGTCCCGATTCACTCACCCGCTTCACTTCTCGAATAATCGCTTTATCTTTCGCACCTTCATTGCCAAATACCTGATCTGGGAAATCAGTCCGTTTGAAAAAGACTGGCTCCTTAGTTTGTGGGTCAACATATGAAATCTGATCCGTATTTTCGATCTTGTCACGCTGCTCAGCCAATTTCATTTTTTGATTGTCAACAATATATTGCACATTCGTTGGCAGGGGTGTCACGCCGAGTTCATAAATCTTGTCAAACTCCTCGGCGTCCGTCAAAGCTGTACCCGTCATACCGCCCAATTTTTCGTAAAGACGGAAATAATTTTGCAACGTAATAGTAGCCACCGTGATGGTTTCCCGCTTAATCGTTACTTTCTCTTTGGCCTCAATCGCTTCATGCAGCCCATCTGAATAACGACGTCCCGGCATCAAACGGCCGGTAAAGTCATCAATAATGATCACCTGGCCTTCTTGAACCACATAACTCACGTCACGTTTAAACAAGTATTCTGCTTTCAGCGCATTTTCCAAGTAATAAGTGAGATGATAAAAACGCGGATCATATAAACTATCACCAGCACTTTCATCTATTTCAGGAATCCGTTTTTCGATTTCCGCAATACCCATCTCGGTCAGGCTAATAGACCGGCTCTTCTCATCATGGTCATAATGCCCATTTGGTTCTTCATCATCTTCTTCAACTGTATTTTTCTTTAAACGTCGCACATATTCTGAAAAACGTGCATATTCTTTGCCAGAACGAGGTGCGGGTCCAGAGATAATTAATGGGGTTCGTGCTTCATCTATGAGCACATTGTCAACCTCGTCAATCACGGCAAAAATCAGGTCTCTTTGCACCAAACGGTCTTGGTTAGTGACCATATTGTCACGCAGGTAATCAAAACCAAACTCGCTGCTTATGCCATAAGTAACATCAGCCAGATAAGCTTGCTTTCGAGAACAAGGCCGCCAGTGAACCAGGCGTTCGTCTTCTAATTCAGCACCTGGATTTACGTAATCTGCATCGTACAATGCAGAAAATTTCTGTGGGGCAATCACACCAACAGTCAACCCTAGAAAAGTAAATATTTGCCCCATCCAACCACCATCACGACGGGCCAGATATTCATTAACTGTAACAAGATGAACCCCTCTTCCTGACAGTGAGTTAAGAAAAAGCGGTAAAGTGGCAACCAACGTTTTCCCTTCACCCGTACGCATTTCGACAACGTCATTCCGGTGCAGCAAAACCCCACCCATAATTTGCACGTCATAATGGCGCAGCCCTGTTGTCCGTACGGATGCTTCGCGCACCAATGCAAATGCTTCAGGCAGCAAATCATCCAAGGTCTCACCTTCTTCGAAGCGAGATCTTAATTGTGCTGTTCGTTCACGCAATCCATCTTGAGTCAGCTTCTGCAATTCTGGCTCAAACGCTTCAACTGCCTCAACAATAGGCATTAAGCCATCAATAATTTTTTTGTTTGGATCACGAACGATCCGTTTCATTAAGTTTTTAAACATAGTATATTACCGCAAAATAAATGATAAAGATCAGCCAATAGCTGTCTATTTGAAACAAAAGACTTTATCGTAATTGTCTTAATATTACGTTAATTCGACACAAAGCTCATACCTCGTTAAACAGCACTACAGCAGTTTAGGAAAAATGTATTAACGTTTGTCTATTTCTTTGACCTATTTTTCGACATGTTATTATACCGATTGGTCCCTGCTTTTACGAAAATGCGCGGGTTTAAATCACCCCTTGCCACAAGCCCCCCATTTGGTCTATACTGTTACACGAAAACTTTATGTAATGTTTCTCCACAATTAGGAGGTTTATCGAATGATTTCTAAAGTATTTTCTCGGCGCACATGGCTCTTTTCAATGCTTATCGTTTTATTTTTCTTGATGATCAATCAAGTATTAGCACAGGGGGTTGTGAAAACGGCCGTTCAAACAAACGCCGCCATTATCAATACTGGTGCTGCCAATTTGCGCTATGGCCCAGGCATAGGCTACGAGGTCGTTGCGGTTGCGAATCAAGGTGAAACCGTCTCGCTGCTTGGTCGGAATGCTGACAGCAGTTGGATCAAGGTACAGATGAGCAATGGCACACAGGGATGGGTGAGTGCCCCGCTCCTTTCAACCAGTACAGACCTCAGCACATTAACTTTAATTACTGATGTGCCAGATTTGAATGCCGCTGCAATTGTCGCTACCGGGGCATTAAATGTTAGATCAGGACCAGGAGTCACATACAGCGTACTCACGAATGTTTCAATGGGGCAATCGATTGGTTTGATTGGACGCGCCAGCGATAATGTATGGGTGAAAGCACGGTTATCTACCGGACAAGAAGGCTGGGTAAATTCATCTTTAATCACACCGAATGTTTCGATTAGCAGTTTGCCACTTGTAGACATCCCAGCACCGCCAGAACCGGCTGTACCAGTTGCGCCCGGTGCCCAATTAAGCTTACGCACCGGCCCTAGTTTGAGTGACACAGTTATCGGTCATGTGTTTCAAGGTCAGCGGGTCCAGGCTATTGGTCGCAATAACACCAATACATGGCTAAAAGTTCGCATTTTAGAAACGGGTTTAGAAGGGTGGATTAGCGCCGCCTATGTGCAAGTGAATGTAGCAGTTAGTAGTTTGCCAATTTTGACTGGCGGCAGTACGGTACCAGCCGCAACGGCAACACCCATTCCAGCATCAACAGCAGCTCCGACAGCAACACCAACACCACTTGACGGTGCAGCTGTGGTTACTTCGGGGGCGCTTAATATGCGGTCTGGACCAGGTGTTGGGTATGGTGTGGTCGCGGTTGTTTATCAAGGTCACACCGTGTCGTTGATTGGACGGACAAGTGATAGCAGTTGGGCCAAGGTTCGCAACAGTGCTAATCAAGAGGGATGGGTCAATGCAACTTATCTCTCATCAAATATTGCAATTAGCTCACTGCCCGTTGTGGATGCGGCGACGTTAACGGCCGTTGGCATTGTCAACACCGGTGCTTTAAATGTGCGTTCAGGTCCGGGGATTGAGTATGGGATAACGGCCGTTATCTACCAATACCAAAGCGTCGGCCTGCTCTGACGCAACAGCAACAGCAGTTGGGTCAAAGTCCGATTAAGCAACGACCATATCGGCTGGATCAACGCCCTCCACATCGACACAACAACCACGATAAACAGTTTGCCCATCACAAATTAAAAAAATG
>QQUD01000391.1 GCA_008501785.1 Chloroflexota bacterium | reverse complement strand
AAATCAATCCTGATGATTTGTCGAAATCGTTCCACTATCGAGCGTATTTCAATATGTCAACGCTGGGGCGGGTGTTTACCGCGTTGGGGATGCCGACGGAAGTGTTGGAATTGATGATGGGGATTGAGGGTGGCGCGGAAAAGCCGCGATTTAAACCGTCTGGACAGACGTACCGGCATTTGCCGCGTATGGTTGGGTTTATGCTGGATAAGCTGCGATACGGCCGTAAACTGGATGCCTTTTTACCGGTGATGGCGCAAACCTATGCTGAGTTTGAACGGGTTGATTTGTCTCAGCTTGATGAAGGTATGCTGCTGCGTGAGATCGATAAGCTGTTTTTGTTTACACAGCAATCTGCTTATTCCAATATTATGGGACCGCTGCTGATGGCGGTTCACAATAATATGCTACAAAAGCGGATTGAGAAACTTGGCGTTGATTATGTTAAATTCGATTTGATGGAAAACATGCCGGAATTGGAGACGTTTGATCCGAATATTCATTTGCAACGGCTACATGATGAATTTAGCGAGCTGCCGGATGAGGTGAAAACGGCCGTTCAAGTCACCACTTCATTTGATGAATTTTTAGCGCTAAAAGACAGCGCATCTTTAGCTCAATTTCAGGATGGTGTTTTAGCATTTGTTGATCAGTTTGGGCACTTTAGCGACAGTGGGAATGATTTTTCGATGCAGCCGTGGCGAGAAAACCGCGAGTTGGTGCTGAAGATGATTATTAATTATGAGTGGGTGGATGGTTTGACAGAAAAAGTGAAATGGCAGGATTTGCCGGTGTCGGGATTGCAGGCGTGGCGATTGAAGCCAACTTATCGGCGGGCGCGGCAGTTCCGGCTGTATCGTGAGGCGGTAAGTTACCGGTATACGCATGGATATGGACTGTTTCGCAACTATTTCTTGGCGTTGGCGGACCGGCTGGTGGCGCGTGGATTGCTGTCAGATCGTGAGGCTGTTTTTTATCTTTATTTGGATGAGGTGCGGCAGTTGGTGGAGAACGGCCGTTTACCCACCCCTCATCTTGATTTAATCACCCAGCGTCAGCAAGAAATGGAAGCAGCACAAGATGCTATTTTGCCAGAAATTATTTATGGAGAAGAAGCGCCACCGTTGGAAACGGCCGTTACCGACCAACAAAAACTAAACGGCGTGCCTACTTCTCGCGGCTACCATCAGGGGCCGGTGCGTGTCATTCAAAGCGTGACCGAATTTGACAAAATGGTCCCTGGGGCTGTAATTGTGATTCCTTTTTCCGATGTAAGCTGGACCCCATTATTTACAAAAGCAGGTGCAGTGATTGCCGAATCTGGCGGGATGCTGTCGCATAGTTCGATTGTAGCCCGCGAATATAACCTCCCGGCCGTTGTGTCTGTCAATGGGGCCTGCCGTTTGTTATCAGATGATCAAATTGTTTCGGTAGACGGGTATAAAGGGGAGATTTCAATTAAATAGGGGTCAGGTATCAGGTGTCAGGTATTAGCTTTCCATTGACCGCTGATACCTGACACCTGATACCTGACGGCTAAATAGGAGAAAATCGTGAACCTTGGTATTGCTTTGCTGGCTGTGGTGGTGGGGTATGTGTTTGGGGCGATTTCGTTTGCGCGGATTGTGGCGCGGTGGGCGGTGCCGGGTGAGGATATTTCGAGTACGACGTTTGATGTGCCTGGCGTTGAGGCAAAAATGGTTATGTACTCGGTGAGTGCGACCAGCCTTTCAACGCGGAAAGGTCCCAAAGTTGGCTGTTTGGTGGGGATTTTGGATATGTTGAAAGCGGCCGTTCCGATGTTGATTTTTCGCTATGCGTTTCCGGGGCAACCGTATGACTTGTTTGCCGCCTTTTTCGCGGTTGTGGGGCACAATTTTCCCGTGCAGCACAACTTTAAGGGTGGGCGCGGATTGTCTCCTATCATGGGCAGTTTGTTTGTGATTGATTGGTTGTCAATTCCGTTTGCGATGGTGGTTGGCAATTTGTTCGGGTTGGTTGTGCTGCGTGATGTGCTGGCGGCTTATGTGGGTTTTGTGGTGCTGCAAATTCCGTGGATGTGGTATCGTTTTGGCGATTTTTGGCATGTGGCGTATGCGTTTGCGGTGACAGCCCTATTCATCGTTTCAATGCGCCCTGAGCTGAAGCAGTATATGGCAATTAAACGTGATGGCACGATGGATGACATGGATATGTGGAAGACGTTGGAGCATACGGATATGGGGCGGCCTATTAAATATTTGAAGAAGTATGGGCTGTTTCGTGGGAAGGAATCTTGATGGAAGGGAGGAGGTGGGGGTGTATGCGCGTGTTGGGAACGGCCGTAATTGTGTTGATAACGGCCGTCTTCCTCCTCATTTTCGGCTGGACATGGTCAACCAACCGACAGCTTGCCGATTCTGAAACTGTTCGCATTGAAGACGCAGCACCGGGGCAACTGATTGCAGTCAATGGACACATGCTACACATTCAGTTTGCTGGGCTGTCGCTGGATGCCGATCCAACCGGTGTACCA
>QQUD01000727.1 GCA_008501785.1 Chloroflexota bacterium | reverse complement strand
GGTTAGCAGCATGCCAACAAAAGCTGGAGGCAGTTTGCCCGGTTTTTCGGAGGCGATTTCTTTGGTCTTCGGCATGTGTGGGCGATGCTGCCGCCAATACTTGATGATCAAAGATGCACCTAAACCCAGCAAACCTGTCGCGATAAGTGACAAGATGGGGGTCATTGCCAGTTGCCGTGCCCGCTGCGTTTGCCATTCAGGCGCTGTCGAAATGAGTGAGCCTGATTCGAAAGCCATATTAAAAACCAGCGGCTCATTGGGTGACAAGTTCTGTTTGGTAAATGTGAATTGAGTCCCAACCTGATCGATTTGGGCACTACCTGCCGTGATTGTGGGGGCGGTGGCAAGAACGGCCGTATTCGGATACCTGATCGTCACAACGCTACTGTCAATTGTATACTCATAACTATCTGGCAGCGGCTGCAAGATGAGCAAATCCACATCTTCTTCCTGTCGCACAACGCCGTGCATTGTGTATTGCAACACAAACGTGCGTGACGTGTTTGCCGTTGGCTCAAAATGGTAATCAACTCGAATTGGGTCTCGACCAGTGATTTCAACCTGACCCGTATTGGTGCCTTTGGGATAAATACGGCCGTCAACCGTCGCCACAATATCCGTAATGCCATCAGTGAGGTCCGTCGGCAATTCCCGAAACACAAACGTAAACGGCTCACCCACAAACGAAAACACAACCGTTTCCGTCACCAGCAGCGAACCATCCTCTTGCACGACCACATCTACATCAAATCGATCCGCGCTGTAAGATTTATCTTGCGCGGAAGCGCTTGTCACGAACAGCCCGAATACAATAATCAAGCCGAACAACACCTTACGCCACATTTAAAACTCCTTATCAGGAGAGCACTTCAGCATTTCAGCATTTCAGCTTTTTGGGCTGATTAGCTGACTAGCTGACTGACTCTAAATTCCACTCCCACGCACTCAGCTTTTGGGCCATTTGGTACGCGGTTAAGTCTAGTTGCAGCGGCGTGACTGAAACATAGCCACCGGCAATTGCGCCAAAATCGGAGCCATTGTCGGGAACGCCTGTCGGTTCCTCGCCGCCAATCCAATAATACGGTTGTCCACGCGGATCGATACGTTTGTCCAGTTCGTCCAGGTAAACGCGCAATCCTTGCCGGGTAATGCGCATGCCTTCGATGGCATCCAGTGGACGGGCTGGGACATTTACATTGAGCAGCATTTCTGGCTCAAGTCTGTTTGCAATGGTGCGCACAATTTTTTGGGCAATTTCAGCTGCTACCGAAAAATCGTACGATTTGCTAAATTCGCCAAACGAAATAGCCATACCGGGAATGCCATGAATGACGGCTTCCATTGCTGCTGTTACAGTGCCAGAGTAGGTAACATCATGCCCCATGTTGGGGCCAGGATTGATGCCAGAGACGACTAAATCAATCTTTTCATCAATGACACCTAACGTTGCCATTGCCACACAGTCGGATGGAGCGCCATCACATGCCAAGGCTTCCATCCCATTTTCTAGCGTTACATTTTTAATCCGCAGCGGTCTGTGTAATGTCTTTACGTGTCCAGATGCCGACCAGTTGCGATCTGGCGCGAGAATTGATACTTTGCCAAATGATTGCATGGTCTGTGCCAGGGCGAATAGCCCGGGCGCGGTCACGCCGTCATCGTTGGTTACTAAAATATGCATGATTGCTCCAGAGGATAGCTGTCAGATTTTAGCTGTCAGCTATCAGACGTTCAGGTGCGACGCACTTCAGAAAGTACGTCGCACCTATGGGCCTGAATGCTTGTTGAAAAGTTAAATAGATTATCAGATAGTTGGCACGAAAGCTAAGAGTTGGTGGGAACGGCCGTTAACATTTGCAACAATCCCCATCCATGGGCGCTGCTGCGTTCAATGTGGAAACCTGCTTGCTGGACAGAAACGGCCGTTTCTCGATTCAAATGGCATTCATGTTGCAGTGAAAACCAGAGTGGGTGAAACCAATCGGTGAGGCGTTGGGTGATAGGGTTGAGGCCGCGCACGTGTTCGAGCAGATATAAACGGCCGTTTGGCTGCAGCACGCGTTTGATTTCTGCCAGTGCCTGTGCGGGATGAGGAATCGAACAAAACACCAATGTTCCTACCACATTGTCAAAATGATTGTTGGGAAATGGCAGATGATGGGCATTGGCGACGGCGACGGAAAACGGCCGTTTTGCTTCCCGCTCCGTTGTGCCAGCCAGCCGGTCCCCATTCAAATCAATACCTGTCACATGTGACGTCGCCCGGTAAATTGGTAAATTAGCGCCAGTGCCGGTGCCAATTTCCAAAACACAGCCATCGACTTCACCCAACAGCATTTGCCGCAGCCTCTTCAGACTAGCAATTTCTAACAATTTCATTCCGCGATTATAACGTTTTGCTTCAAGTGTACTCATAAATTTCTTCCCTGCATGTCATTTAGCGGTATAATAAGATCGTCTTGTCATAAAGACACCTTAATGTCAGGAAAAATTAGCTAATTTTAATTAGTAAGGAGACCAATATGGAAGCGCTCGGTGTGATACTACCGTTGGTTTGTGTAATTTTTGTAGGGCTTGTCGTGCTTTTGGCCGCGTCGGTACGAATTGTGCAGGAATATGAACGCGGTGTTGTCTTTCGGTTAGGGCGTGTTATCGCTGGTGCCAAAGGGCCAGGGCTGTTTTTCATTATTCCCGTCATAGATCGGATGATGAAGGTTGATTTGCGTACGGTTACGTTGGATGTGCCATCACAGGAAGCCATTACTAAAGACAATGTGACGGTAAAAGTGAATGCCGTCGTCTATTTCCGTGTAGTTAATCCCGTCGATGCGATTGTGCAAATTGAAGATTATCGGCGCGCTACCTGGCAAATAGCCCAGACCAGTTTACGTAATGTGATTGGCCAATCTAATTTGGACCAAATCTTGCAAGATCGTGAACAAATCAATGAACGGTTGCAGCACATTATTGATGAAGCAACCGAGCCGTGGGGTGTCAAAGTTTCTATCGTTGAGATAAAAGATGTAGAATTGAATCAGCAGATGATTCGAGCCATGGCGCGGCAGGCTGAAGCAGAACGAGAACGTCGGGCAAAGATTATTCATGCTGAAGGCGAGAAAGAGGCATCTAAGGCATTGGCAGAAGCTGCTCAAATGATTGGGTCTGAATCGGGTGCGATGACGCTGCGTTATTTGCAAACATTGGTGGAAATTGGCGTTGAGCAAAACACAACGACTATTTTCCCAATCCCTATTGATTTGATCACAGAGTTTTTAGTAGACAAAACTAAAGAATAAATAGTCGTGTGTGAGTGGCAATTGGTTCAACTTTTTGCCACTCACACCGTGTGAAATTATTGTGCATCTTCGATTTCCCCTCTTAATCACATTTATTATCTTTTTTGGTACGGCCTGCTCATTGCTGCAAGGGCCGCAGTCGGTGGCTGTGCCGACGCCAGTCCCGTTAGTACCTGTATCCAGTCAAACTGAAGGTGTGCCTGAATTGGTAATTGATCCGGTCAGTGAGATTGTGCCGAATCTCGACCCGGATATTCAGACGTTGATGGCGTCTGTGTCGCAGCAGCAGTTGATTGGCTATGTGCAAACGTTGGAGAATTTCCAGACGCGCAACACGTTTAGCGTGACGGATGATCCGGCGGTGGGCATTGGTGCGGCAAGGCTGTGGATTCAGAATGAGTTTTTACGGGTCGGAAACGGCCGTCTTCTTGTTCAGGCCGATGATTTTCCAGTTACCCAGAATGGCACGACATACAATCAACAAAATATCGTGGCCACGCTGCCCGGTTCGAGTAATCATCGCGGTGTGCTCGTGCTGTCGGCTCATTACGATTCGCGCACCATAAATCCAGGTGATGCAAATGGCTTTGCACCTGGTGCAGATGACAATGCTTCTGGTGTGGCGGCTATGCTCGAAATTGCCCGATTGGTGAGTTCGCGCACGTGGAACCAGACGATTGTGTTTGTGGCGTTTGCGGCAGAGGAGCAGGGTCGGCACGGCAGTATTCATTATGTCAATGAACAGCGGCTCAATGGCACACAATTCGATGGTGTGATCAACATGGACATTGTGGGAGGACGCCCCGAGATTCCCCAGTCCATTCGGCTCTTTACGCCTGGACCTGATGTAGCGCCAACGATGCAGCTTGCTCGTTATGTAAATTACATGGGCGGTTTGTATGTGCCGCAATTTCCGATCACAGTGATTGATGCATTGGACCGTGAGGGACGTTACAGCGATCACATCACATTTTTGGAAGCTGGTGTGCCAGCCGTGCGCCTAACTGAGTCTGTTGAAGACCCAAACAGGCAGCACAATGCGCTCGATACGTGGGATGGCATTGACTATAACTATTTGACGCAGGTGACGCAGCTTAATCTGGCGGCTGTGGTGAATATCATTGGCGCACCCGCACAGCCACAAGCGCCACTGATTGCGCCCATGTCTGAAGCAGGTGCTTATATTTTGACATGGGATAGAGACCCCAATGCGGCTGGGTATGCGCTTTCGTTTCGTCCCGCTGGTTCAACGACGTATCCGCCGTTTCGATATGTGAGTGCGTTGCAATCTGGCAATGTGGCCATAACGGGGTTGGACCCAAACACAACTTATTATGTGAGTATGGCGGCGTTTGATGGAAACGGCCGTATCTCCCTCTTCTCGCCCGAAACCCCCGTCGGACCATAAGAAAAGAAATTTTAGGACGCTGATTAACGCAGATTAACGCTGATAAGAAATAGAAACCTGCGCTCATCTGCGTTATCAGCATCCTATTGTTCTTTTGCTAAATTGAGTAGGGTTTATCCACGTCTAACTTGATGGGTTTGATGTCTGTTTCGGTTTCGACGCGTTTTAGCCAAGCATCGACATCGACTTCGATGTAGGGCCAGGTGTTGAAGTGGCAGGGGATGACGGCTTTGGGCTTGAGGAATTCAAGCGCCAGCATCGCGTCGTCTGGTCCCATGGTGAAGTTATCGCCGATGGGGAGTACGGCCAGGTCGATGCCTGCGCGGCCAATGAGTGACATGTCAGAGAAAACGGCCGTATCCCCCGCAATATACACCTTCTTGTCATCAACCGTGAGCAAAAAGCCTGCTGGCATCCCGCCGTAGCTGCCGTCTGGCAATCCAGAGCCATGCAGTGCCACTGTAAATTTGACATGCCCGAACGGATGCTGCCAGCCGCCACCCAAATGCTGCGGATGAATGTTTTCATATCCTTGTTTGCCAAACCACCCAGCAATATCTGCATTGGTGATGATTTGAGCGCCGGTGCGTCGAGCGATGGGCAGCGTATCCAAAATGTGGTCGCTGTGTCCATGTGTAACTAACAAATAATCTGCCTCGACATCGGCCGCCTTCGTCTTGGCAGCTGGATTGCCGTCAAAGAAGGGGTCGATGACCAATTTTGTGCCGTTTACATTCATTGAAAAGGTGGCATGGCCGTGCCAGGTAATTGAAAGTGACATGTACAGTTCTCCTTTGAAAGAAGCTGTCAGCTATCAGCTATCAGCTTGTTGATTAATAAACGCGAAAGTTGGCCTGTGTTCCGCATTAAAGTCTCTTCCTTAAAAATGCTTCGCAGAACACTAAATTGAGTATAAATTCTTGGGGGGGAGTAGTCAAACAAAAACGGCCGTATTGTGCAATACGGCCGTTTTCAGAAGAAAAGGAATTGTTTTGGGTGAGTAAATTACTGTAAACCAAGTCGATTTGATGCCTGGCTGCACAAACTGGCTCCACCAGCCGCCATCCACTGTTGCAAAGTGGGGCTTTCCGTCATGCCAGAGGTGGCTTCTTCGTAAATGCCTGTACTCCAGGTAAAGTAGCGCTGCGTTTCATTTGCCCAGTTGTCCCAGGTTGTGCCAGCAGCAACGTGTCCGCCGTTATAACCTGCGAATGCCTGCCCGACATTGCCTGATGTTTGTTGCAGCCGTTCTGCATAATAGGCCATGCCGCGTGAGGCGTTCGTTTCTGGATTCAGCATATCTTCACCGGTTGTGAAGTGGAAGGGCATGACCTGGAACAGCCCTTGAGCACCCGCCCCAGAGATTGCCTGTGGGTCGCCGCACGATTCAATTTGCATGATGGTGGCTACAATATTGGGGTCCAGATTGTAAGCTGCTGCCCATTTGCTGATTTGAGGTGCCCAATGCTGAACTTCGGGCGAAAAAACAGGGGAAATGATGCCACCGACTGCGGGGGCGATATCGACTGATTCTGCGCGGTTATCGGATTGGGTAGTGGTGTTGTTGGCGGTGGAAACGGCCGTTTCCCCATCACCACTCTTCAGCAAGTTTGGCAAAACCAGTATCGCAAATGCGACCACTGCAATAGTCACAAACAACAAAATGCCAATCATACGCTGCTGAATGGGATCAACCTGCGGCAAATCTGCATAATCGATACGAATCGTTTCTTCTTCGTAATATTCGTTCAATGGTGACTCTACTGTCCACACAATGGGTGGCGCTGTTTGTTCATAGATTGTCATAGCTTACCTCAGACAACGACTCTTGCAAATCTTCCCTGGTTCTCAAATGGTCTTGTAGGGGCGTACCCTTGTGGTCGCCCTGGGAGGGTGGGTACAAGACCCACCCCTACTCCATGTCCATGCAAAACTGTGAATACTGTTTTTATTGACGACGATCTTTGGCTTGCATGCCAGCTGGTGCGCGACGAACAGGGCCGTTTGGACGTGGTGGGCGTTGGCGCACGCGGGATTTTTGTTGGCGCACGGGCCGCGCTGGTTGACGACGTGTTGGTTCTGGTTCGTACTCTTCAAATACCTGGGTTGGGGCTTCTTGAACAGGCTGCGGCTTGGGTGCTGCGCGCATGGGGGCTGGGGTGCGAGATACTGGGCGACCTGCTGTGGGGCGGGTTGCTGGGCGGACGGCTTTACGGGCTGCTACGGGTTGTGCTTGACGGGCTGGCAAGGCTGGTGAAACTGCTTGACGTTCATCCGTGCCAGCAAAGTCAAAAATGTGGTCCCCAGCAACTGTAAATGCGCCAATGAAGAGGATGCGGGTCAGCCAGACGAGTACAGCTACAAAAATGGGGACGTAGAGCAAAAGCTGGTCACGGGTTAGCACCTCGTTGCCAAAGCCGTGATTGAGCAGCGTCAGCGAAATTGCCCACCAAGTCATGACGGCATTCATGGTGGCACCCAACAACCATGCACCCATCAGATACCATACCTCTTTGCGTTCTTCGAAGCCGCGTTCGGGTGTGAAAAGTCGAATGAGACCGGCGAAGTCAATGGAACAAAAGGCGATTGCCAGGATGCTGGCCCATTGAATGCCTAGGAAACGGACATCGCCAAGCAAGTTGCCTAGTGCATATTGGGTTGTGTCAAAGTTGAAAATCTCGAACGCAAGCAATGCCACAATCAAGATGAGACCCACGGCCGATTTACGAGAAAGTCCCAAATTGGCTAGTGAAAACTGGTTTCCCATGCTGGTTCGATTATAAAAATTTTCGTTTCGCATGTTAACTCCTTTTCTTCTTTTACCTTTATAAAATCGGTGAGCTGGTGGAGGGCGTTTCCACCAGCTCATCCTCATTTTGGAGGTGTTGTTCTATGTAAAATGGTTTATAGAACACTTGTTCTTTACATTGCAAGATTAGCACACCCGTTCTACTGTGTCAAGCATCAATTTTGAATTTGTGACATTAGTTGACACAAATGAGAATAGCGAATTGTAGTGGATTATGTCCACTACAATTCGCTATTCTCACAGCTGACGCAGTATAATCAAGGTATGCGATTAATTTTGACTCACGAGAATGCCGATTTTGATGCGATTGCGTCGCTGTGGGCGGCGCACAGGCTGCATCCTGATGCGCAGCCGCTGCTGCCGAGGCGTGTTAACCGGAATGTCAGCCAGTTTTTGAATCTGTACTGGGATGCGTTCCATTATATTCGTCCACGTGAATGGAAGAAGCGGCGAGTCAATCGCGTGATTTTGGTCGACACGCATGGGTTGAACAGCGTGCGCGGTGTGGTTCACAATCCTGAGGTGTTTGTGATTGATCATCACACGAATTATGAGCGCAACGAGGGATGGGGGTATGAAGTTGAACCGGTTGGTGCAACGACAACGATGCTGGTGGAGAAGATTCGGGAATCAGGCAAGCAGCTCACACCAGAAGAAGCAACGCTGTTTTTGCTAGGGATTCATGAGGATACCGGCTCGTTGACGTATGACACGACGAATGCACGTGATATTACGGCGGCGGCATGGCTGGTAGAACAGGGTGCGATTTTGTCGGTGGTGCGTCGCTTTTTGAATATTCCGCTAACGGTGGCGCAGCGTGAGTTGTATGACCGATTGCAAACGGCCGTTACCTGGATCGATGTCAAGGGCCAAACCATTGTGTTTGCTGCGGCCGAAGCGCCAGATGGATTTAGCGACGAAATATCCTCAATTGTGCATCGGTTGCGAGATGTGATGTCCTTAGGGGGCCTTTTTGTCTTGGTGCGGATCGGGCAGGATGTGCAGCTCATTGCACGCAGCAATAATAAATATGTAGATGTGGCTGGTGTTGCCAAAAAAATGGGCGGCGGTGGTCACAGCCGCGCGTCGGCGGCACATATTCCCAAATCGACATTGGCTGATGTGCAATCACAACTGTTGGCTTTGATTCCTGATGCCGTGACGCCGATTGCCAAAGTTGTACAGCTCATGTCGTATGGGGTGCAGACCATCTCAGCCAATACAAAAGTGTCGATTGCGGCAATGCGGATGCAGCGCACTGGACATGAAGGGTTTCCTGTGGTGGACGAATCGGCACAGTCGCTGGTGGGGTTGTTGACGCGCCGTGCTGTGGACCGGGCGATGAGTCATGAACTGGGCAATTTGCCCGTGAGTCGCGTCATGAAAGCGGGGGTGGTGACGGTACGGCCGTCGGATTCGATTGACCGGTTGCAGCAGTTGATGCTGACGGAGGGGTGGGGGCAAATTCCGGTGCTGCCGGAAACGGCCGTTTCTGATGACAGTCTGCCCATCGGCATTGTGACCCGAACTGATTTGCTCAATCATCTATTCCAGCCGAAGCCGGAAACGGCCGTTCCCAATATGCGCCGTTTGTTATCCGAGCAGCTTGATGCATCTTTATGGCAGATGGTGTTGGTGATTAGCCCCATTGCCGATGAATTGGATTTTCCACTTTATTTTGTAGGTGGGTTGGTGCGTGATTTGCTGTTGGGTAAGTCGCCAACGGACCTGGATATGGTGGTGGAGGGGGATGCGATTCAGTTGGCACAGCGCTTGCAGGCGGATTATGGGGGTGAGGTTCATGCACACAGTCGTTTTGGGACGGCGAAATGGACGCTGGAAACGGCCGTTTGGCAAAACATCGCCTCTCGCAATCCAGAAGCGGCGCAGATTTGTGAGCAGCCCCACGCTTTGTTGTCGATTGATTTTGTAACGGCGCGGACTGAGTTTTATACAGAGCCAACTGCGCTGCCTACGGTGAGCCAGGGGTCGATAAAGCTGGATCTGCACCGGCGTGATTTTGCAATTAACACGCTGGCGCTGCGGCTGGATGGCATACATTTGGGTGAGCTGCTTGATTTTTATGGCGGCCAGCGTGATTTAGATCATGGCGTCATTCGCGTGCTGCATAGCTTGAGCTTTATTGATGATCCGACGCGCATTTTGCGAGCCATTCGGCTGGAGCAGCGGCTGGGTTTTCATTTAGAACCGCGCACGGCGGAGCTGCTGACGAATTCGCTGAATTTGCTGGACCGGGTGACTGGTTCGCGCATTCGGCACGAGTTGGAGCTTTCGTTTCGTGAGCCAGACCCGGTGGCCGTGTTTGCTCGGTACGAGGCGATTGATTTGCTGCGGCATATTCATCCAGGGTTGACGTGGCAGGATGAAACGGCCGTTACCTACGCCAATGCGCGTCAACTTTTGCAAGATAAAGTGTGGCAGGCTGCCTTGGGCGGCGAGACGGGAGTCTTTGTCTATTTTGCTATCTGGCTGTTGTTGCTGCCGGAGGCGGTGCAGCTGGGTACGTTGGACCGGCTGATGGTGCGCAAGGCGACGCGGCAGGATGTGGAGGCGTGTCGGATGGCGTTAACGGCCGTTCGTGCTTTGCCTGAGAATGCGAAGCCGAGTCAGGTTGAGTTTGCATTACGGCCGTATCAGCCGCGTGTGCTGCTGGTGGTTCGGGCAATGCTGGAAGGGGAA
>QQUD01000924.1 GCA_008501785.1 Chloroflexota bacterium | reverse complement strand
TATGCTTCGTCAATTGGCGGCAAATAGAAAAAGTCGTAATCGACGCCAGATTCCAGGCCATCACCAAAGAAACCGGTGATCCAGCTTGCCTGCACATGGAACCAGCATTTTGGCGGGTCATCGAACATGGGTACGGGAGAATCACCAATGAAGGTTGAAACGATGGAGTTAACGCCACCATAAACGTAATCGTCGTTCAACCACAGTTCAGACATAACCTCAGCTGCGTTTTTCACCTCTGGAGAAGCAAATGGCAATTCACCAACTACCCAATCGTCGTAGTTTTCTAACGAGGTGGTGCGTAACATGATGTTTTCCATCCAGTCCGTCGCTACCCAACCTGTTGCTGCACCACTTTCAATACCAATACACCAGGCAGTATCCCCATCATCAGCGATGGTTTGGGTCAGTGCCATCATTTCGTCCCAGGTTTCAGGTACTTCATAACCTGCTGCATCGAACTGAGCTTTGGGATACCAGACCATGCTCTTCGCTGAAACACGATGCCAAACGCCGGACATGATGGGGCCATCTGGACCTTCCATCGTTGCCATGTCTAACCAGCTTTGGTTGTAGTTTGATTGCAGTTTGTCCATATCTAGGAAAGTGGAGACGTCAACAACTTTGCCGCCGCGCGTCAAATCAGCTAAAAGACCGGGCTGCGGCATGTCGGCAATATCGGGAGCATCACCAGCATCAACTCTTACATTGATGGATGTTTCAAAATCTTTACTACCAGCATATTGAACGTCGATGCCAGTTGCTTCTTCAAATGGGGCAAATGAAGCTTCAAATTTGAGCTGCTCTTCATCAACCATCGTGCCTAAGACAGTGACAACTGTGCCGTCAAATTCACCAGCCATAGCACGAGCCAGGTAGCCGTCTTCGGCCATATCTTCACCAACGGCGCTTTCAGCGACCTCGCCAGCGGCTGCACTCGGTGCATACCAGGATTCCAAACCATCTTGCAACTGCTGCCCCGCTTCTGCTGGGGTAATGTCGCCGTTGATGACCTGTGCGCTGACTCGCCATAGTTCATTTTCCAGGTTTGGCTCACCACGCGAGAGAATTTGATAGGAGTTGCGAATGGTCGATTCACATTCACCGCGCCAGCTTACAAATTCTTGCGCAATGGGGTCGTCGATGGAGACATCGACATTTGCCAGGGAGAAGAAGCCGGGGAGCGCATTGCTGTACAGTCCGGCAAATTCAGCGGAAGCAACCCAGTTCAAGAATATTTTGGCAGCTTCTGGATTAGGGGTGTTGGCGTTTATGCCGAGGGCGATGTCGGTGTGATCGCTGATGTAGCAGTCGTCGCCAGCGTTGGGAACGGGTGGCTTGAATGCGCCCAATTCAAAGTCTGCCTGGTCGTTGAAGAGGGAGATGTCCCAGGAACCAGCCGGATAAACGGCGGCTTGTCCCAACGTAAACAGGTTTTGTGAATCGGGGTAAGTCTGAGCTTCAAACCCGCTGGGTAAGAAGTTGCCCCATGAGGCTAACTGTTCAAAAGCGGCGATGTATTCGGGGTCAGTGAGTTTGGCTTCGCCGCTGATGAGTGCAAGACGTCCTGCTTCACCCTTCCAGTAGTTTGGCCCCACATTTTGGAAACCCATTGTGGCAGCTTCCCATTGGTCGGCGGTACCCATATCCAGCGGAGCATATTCGCCAGCATCTTCAACAACTTCTAACATGGTGAAGAATTCATCGACGGTTTCTGGTTCGGTCAAACCATATTCGTCAAAGATAGATTTGTTGTAAATGAAGCCGTGAATGACGGAGGCCATTGGCACGCAGAATACGTCAGAACCGTCGTCGGTAATCCAGGCGCTTTTGGCAACGGAGCCGAAGTTGCTCATGCCATCCAGGTCGTTGAGGGAAGCCAGATAACCAGCATCGAACAATGCCAGGGACGCATCAAATGGACGGCAGGTGATTAAGTCGCCAGCGGTGCCGCCTTCGAGCTTGGTGTTGAGTGCGCCGTTGTATTCGGCGGGCGCTGTGGGCGCGAAGAT
Source organism: Chloroflexota bacterium (assembly GCA_008501785.1). The sequence continues at coordinate 8,231 of QQUD01000924.1, read as the reverse complement.
AACTTCGATGTTGGGATATTCGGCGTTGAAGGCGGGAATGATGATGTCTTGCCAGATAGTAAGATCATCGTTTCGCCAGCTTTCGATAGTGAGGGTAGCGACAATATCAGCGGTTGCTGGTTCAGCATCCGTATCGGTGGTTTCGGTTGTGTCAGCCGTATCTCCTTCTACTGATTCCGCTTCTTCAACAGGTTCTTGACTACCACCACAGGCAGCAAAGGTAAAGATGAGGATAAACAACAAGGTTAAAAGTAATGACTTGCGCATTTTAAATCTCTCCTTCTTCCTACAATTGTTTTGTAGGTTTTGTTTTAAATAGTTATGCTGCACTCTCGCGTTTTTGCCCCAAAATGAAATTTTAGGGCTGGTTGCTCAAATCTGTTTCCACAGGTTTGGGAAAATTATCGGTTTCGTTTTGCGTTTTCTGGCGAGAGTGCGACAAACCAGAATCGAAATGCATTCGAAAACCATCACTTTTTGATGTATTATCTCTAATCGGTAGGGGATTTACCTCCTCTGCAAAGGTAGCGTCACGCTCTTGAGGGTCGAAACTCGCGTGTGGCGCTGCCATTCACAATTTTTATATTTGTTGCACCGCCTGCTTGGCTAGCCAAATGGCTCCCCAAACACCAGCATTGAAATCTGAGGGGATGCGTGCAACTTTTTCGTCTAATAACATTTCACGTGCCAGCGTTGATTGCATTCGCAAATGAGCTAACTCATGCAAAATGGGCTGCAAAAACGCATCACCATCCCGAGCGACTCCGCCGCCAAGCAAAACTTTGTCAATATCGTATGACATGATCAACCATTGAATGGTGCGTGCGATAGTACGGCTGACGTATTGAATGATTTGTTGTGCGGCTTTGTTGCCCGATTGCGCTGCGGTATAAACGTGTCCGGCAGTTATTTTGTCGGGTGATGTGGGTGCGCCAATGGTTGGGTCTGCGGCTAATGCTTGTCTCACGATTGCTGGCCCTGCAATGATTGTTTCCAGGCATCCGTATGTACCGCAGCGACACTGTACGCCATCAGGTTCGACGATGGCATGTCCGATTTCGCCAGCCATTCCGTTCACGCCCCTATGCAATCGGCCATCAAGTATCATCCCAGCCGACACGCCTGTTCCAATACTTAAATAGGCGATGTGCGACACTGGTTCGGTGCGATTGATGTATTCGAATGCACCAACGGCGGCAGCACGAACATCGTTTTCGAGAAAGCTGGGGGTGTCAAATTCAGCCTTCAATGCAGCTCCAAGTGGATAAGATTCTAAATTCAAATTGACCGCCTGACGCACCACACCAGTTTCTGGATTCACTAAGCCTGGGATACCAACCCCTATTACCTGAACCTGCTGAGCAGTCGCTTTCGCAAGATGCAAGGCCTCATAAACTGTTTGGGTGACGCTTGCCAAAACCCGCTTTGGATTGGTTGTATCGGTAGGTTTGCTAATGCGGCTGTGGACGTGAAGCTGTTGATCAACGACCATTGCTTCTGTTTTGGTCCCGCCAATATCAAGACCAATCGCATATGATAAATCTGCGGAGGGGGTATTCATCAAATCACACCTAGTTGATGATTTAGGATGAGTGCTGATGCGCCAAGAAGCGCCAAATCTGCACCCAAACTGGTAAATTTAACTGTTGTTTGTTCGGCAACAGCGGGCAGGACGCTGCGATGCATTTGTTGGCAAACGGCCGTTATCAACCCATGCCCTAGCGGAACAATCGCGCCAGCAATGACAACGTCTCGAATGTTGAGAATGCCAACTAAATTGGCAACAGCAATGCCGATATATTCGCCTGCCGTGGTGACAAGCTGCTGTGCTGTTGGATCATCTTGGTGGACTGCTTTGCAAAACGCTTCCCAGGATGAAGGTTTGCCCGATTGCCATTGCTGATCGGGAATCGCTTGTGCCTGTTTCAAAATGGCTTGCACACTGGCAACAGCTTCCAAACAACCAAAGTTGCCACAAGAACATTGCGCACCATGCGGATCAACCGTTACATGCCCAATTTCACCCGCATTGCCGCCAACGCCATGATATAACTGCCCATTTATCACAATCCCAGCACCAACCCCACGCCCGGTCTTAATTAAAACGAGGTTGTTTGTATCGTTGCTGCCAAATGAGTATTCGGCAAGCGCGGCCATGTGGCTGTCGTTAGCTAAATACACTGGCAAATCTTGTTTTTCTTCGAGCAAGGATTTGAGAGGTATGTCTTGCCAGGAAAGATTGACAGCTTTTTTAATGATCCCATTCTGCGTGTCAACCAACCCTGGGGAGCCAATACCGATGCCCAACACAGGCTTTGGGGTGCATTCGCGCAGCTGCGCAACAAGGTCTAAAACAAGATCGAGGGCAATGGTGCCAGAACGGCCGTTTAACGCCATCTCAATCCGCTCCACAATCTTGCCACGTAAATTGACCAGTGCCCCTTGCAGCGGGTCCTTACTCAAATCCAGGCAGATAATGTGTCGCGCATCGTCCAACACACTGAGATAAATGGGGGGCTTGCCACCAGCAGATGGCCCTACGCCAGTTTCTCCTATCAATCCATCTTTAATCAACTCAGAGACAATGGTGGAAACCGTAGCACGGGTTAATCCCGTATCGCGGGCAATATCTGCACGGCTAATGCCACCAGCCACATAGATGGTCTTTAGGATCAGGCGGGAGTTATGTTGTTTGGTGTGTTGACGGGTTGCTTTTTTCATGGTGACAGGTTGTTCACTAAAGTAAGTTTAATAAACTTACAAAGTAGTCTAGCAAAAAAAGAAACGGCCGTCAAGCCGTTTCTTCATTTAAGATTATCAGTATGCCGCACAACGTCTGTTTTCATCAAATCACACCTAATTGGTGAGTGAGAATGAGGGCTGATGCGCCTTGCAGGACTAAATCAGCACCTAGATTGGTAAATTTTACGGTTGTTTGTTCGGCTACACCGGGGATAACGTTTTGGTGCATGCGGTGGCAAACGGCCGTTATCAACGCATCCCCCAACGACACCATCGCCCCGGCAATCACAATCTCGCGGATGTTGAGAATGCCAACCAAATTGGCAGCCGCCATGCCAATATAATCGCCTGCTGCAGATGCCAGCTTTTGTGCTGTCGCATCACCCTGATGCACGGCTATGCAGAACTCATCCCAGGTTGTGGGTTTAGCAGCTTGCCATTGGTCAACAGGAATTGCCTGCGCCTGCGCCATAATCGCCTGCATACTGGCGATAGCTTCTAAACAACCAATATTGCCACAAGAACATTGCGCGCCATGTTGGCCTACCGTTACATGTCCAATTTCACCTGCGTTCCCCCCTGCACCATGATACAACTGCCCATTAATGACGATCCCCGACCCAATACCAAGCCCTGTTTTAATCAAAACGAGATTGCGAATGTGAGAACCACCAAATGAATATTCAGCTAATGCCGCCAAATGGCTATCATTCGCGACATAAACGGGCAGGTCTTGTTCTGCTTCAATGACTGATTTGAGGGGAACATTATGCCAACTGAGGTTAACGGCCTCTTTGATGATACCGTTTTGGGTGTCAACTAACCCTGGGGAACCAATGCCAATGCCGAGGATGGTGGCCGTGCTGCATTCTCGAAGCTGGTTAACGAATTTAGTTACCAGATTGAGTGCAGTGTTGCCTAAACGGCCGTTTAATGGCATCTCAATCCGCTTTACAATTTGGCCGCGCAAATTGACAAGCGCCCCTTGCAATGGGTCTTTGCTCAAATCGAGGCAAATGAACTGCCGCGCATTTTCTAAAAGACCTAAAACGATGGGGGGCTTGCCTCCTGCCGATGGGCCAATACCAAGTTCACCAACCAGCCCATCCTGCATTAAATCAGATACGATGGTGGACACGGTGGTACGGGTCAAACCAGTATTGCGTGCAATATCGGCACGGCTAATGCCACCGGCCGTGTAGATGGTTTTCAGGATCAGGCGCGAGTTATGCTGCTTGGTATGTCGCTGGGTCGCTTTTTTCATGATAGACAGGTTATCGCTTAAGTAAGTTCAGTGAACTTACAAAGAAGTCTAACAAAAAGAGAAACGGCCGTCAAGACAAATTAGAGTTTACGGGGATTGACGATTGACGATTGGTGGTAGACGAATTTCGGTTTGACAAAATGCCTCAATTGAAGAAAAGATTGATGGTCAATTTTATGACCATTTGTGCTAATTAATCGTCCACAGCGCAAGATTTTGGTATGATTTACGCAAAGTTTCGGTAATTCCCGGTATTTTTTGGAGAATAATGGTATGAAGGTCAACACAAACGATCTGCTTGACCGAATTTTCGGAGATCAAAAGGTTAAATACAGGCTTGATCTGTTTGATCAACAGGAAAAAAAACGACTGCAACTATTTGAACAAGGCAAAAAAATTCGCATTCGCTGCATGGTGCGGGACCGCGATTTTATTGCCAAACCAGAAGAGATTGTGCGTCAACTGGTTTTGATTCGCCTTCATTACACGTTTGGTTATCCGATTGCGCATTTGAATGTTGAAGTTTCGATAAAGATGGGCAGCGGCTATGCTAAAAAGTTAGCTGACATTGTAGTGTATCGTGCACCACATAAAATTACGCCTTATATCATTGTGGAAGTGAAAAAACCGGGACGTAAAGACGGCCGTGAACAACTCCACAGCTATATGAACGCCACCGGCGCACCTTTTGGCATGTGGACAAACGGCAGCACCGGTATGCAGGGTGTTTCGTATGAATTGCGTACCGAACCCAATTTGTATGCAGGATTGCCCCGCTTGCCTGCGGTTGATGAATCGCTTGATGATGTGCTAGAACCGATTCGCAAGAAAGATTTGAAGCCAGCCGATGATTTGATTGCACTGGTCAAGCAGATGCAAGAAGAAGTGCTGGCAAATGCAGGCGTGAATGTATTTGAAGAAGTATTCAAGCTCTTTTTTGTGAAGCTGTGGGACGAGGAAAACGCCTCTGATTTGCCGGATGACGATAGTTCAATTTGCCGATTTCGCATTACTGCCGATGAACCGGAACAACAGGTTCCGCGATTCAAACAATTGCTAGATGAAGCGTGTGACTCCTATTCCGATATTTTCCCAGTGGGAACCGAATTTGATTTATCGCCAGAAGCTTTGATGGTAGCCGCCTCGGTTCTAGAGCGGGTACGCTTAACGGATACCGACTTGGAACTAGTTGATTTAACGTTTGAATATTTAATGAGTCCAGAAAGCAAGGGGGATAAGGGGCAATATTTCACGCCGCGTCAGGTAATTCGGATGGCGGTCAAAATGCTAAACCCGCACATGGATGAAACGGTACTGGACCCAGCTTGCGGCCCGTGTGGATTTCCCATTCAAACGCTGCTGCATGTGCGCGATCATGAACTGCGGCGCAAATGGCCAACGGCTTGGCGCACGCGCATCCAAACGTACGGGCAGCGCCATTTGTTTGCATCTGATTTTGATAAGCGAGTGGTGCGTGTGGGTAAATTTATGATGCGGTTGGCAGGCGATGGACGCACCAACGTGTATCGCATGAATTCGCTGGACCAACGTGAATGGAAGCGAGACCAGGCATTTCAACGTGATATTGCCACCAATCAGTTTGACATCATCATGACTAATCCGCTGTTTGCGGGCACGATTCGGCATCCGCAAATTTTGAACAATTATGATTTGGCGTTTAACGAGACGCGGCGGCAGAGCAAAACAAAGGATGAGCTAACCTTCATTCGAGAGCGCAAGCAACAGTCGCGGCGAACGCGAGATGTGTTATTTCTCGATTTTTGTTTGAATAAGCTGACACCTAGTGGTCGGATGGCAATTGTGCTGCCGCAAGGCCACTTCAACAATATCAGCGCCGAGCAAACGCGGCGTTACATCATGAGCCGCGCGCGAATTTTGGCGGTGGTGGGGCTGCATGTAAATGCATTTAAGCCACATACCGGCACGAAAACGAGCGTGTTGTTTGTACAAAAATGGGCGAGGAAGGAAGCGGCTGCATGGCGCACCTGGTACGATGATTTGTACGAACATGACCGGCAGGTTGCTGCTTTTGCAGCATTGAGCAAATGGCGCGAGAAGGAACTGGCTAAAAAGAAAACACCAACGAGCCTTCCGACCCAAATTCAACAAGAACCGCAGCACCCCGGCGACCCGCCATGCCCACCCGGTGATTACCCCATCTTTTTTGCCACCAGCCAGCGCAGTGGACGCGACAACAGCGGCAAATATGATTGGCTCAAAGATGACAATGGAAATATCCAGACCGCACAGAAAATGGTGCTGGTGCATGATGAGCAAGGGCAAACGGTAGAGGCCACTCGCGAAACAAATGTGTTAAATACAGACCTGGATGAGATCGCCGATGCATTTATTGCCTGGGGCAAGGAACAAAACCTGCATTTTTTAACAGATAGCCCCTATAACGGCCGTTCTTTTTCAGAACACGTTGTAGGGGCAAACTTTGACGCTTCAACAATTTCAATTAACGAATTGGAACGCACCCGGCGAATTGATTCTGAATATTATCGCGCTCGTTTTATTGAACTCGAAGCCCAACTCGATAAGCTCAACCCACAATCTCTAGCAGCGGTTTGTCATATTACAGACGGCAATCATTTTGCAATTAGCGATCATTTTCAAGAGCAAGGTGATTATCGTTACTTACGTGGGAAAGATTTAAACAGTTTTTTCCTCGAACAAGCTGAAGAGGATGCAGCTTTTATCCCCAAGTCTGTCTTTGATGGATTGACCTCTTCATACATGTATCCACTTGATGTGCTTGTGTCGATTGTTGGTACAGTTGGCTCTGTTGGCATCATTCCCCCTGATTGGCCGGTAGTTGCGGGAAGCTGTAAATTAGCTGTCTTACGCGCAAATGAAATTAATCCTTATTACTTGGCTGCGTTTCTTTCTAGCAAGTATGGGCAATTTCAGACGCAAAGAAATATGCGTGGTGCCGTCCAAATGGGGCTTATATTGGATGATTTCCCACACTTAAGAGTACCTAAACCCGAACCAGAATTTGAACGTAAAATAACAGAATTAGTAAAAACTGCTTATAAAAGTTCTTTTGAATCAAAGCAACTGTACCGGGAAGCGGAGCAGTTGTTGCTTGATGCTTTAAACATACAAATTTTAAATTTATCAGAGGAGCTTTACAACGAAAGCACTTTATTAGAGGCATTATCTGCTGGCCGTATCGATCCTGATTATTATCGTCCTCGTTATTATCGAGTATTAGAGGCTATCCGCAATTCAAAAATCCCCGTAAAGACATTGGGAGAATTGATACACCCTATTCGCAACGGTTTCGATTTTCGAGATTATTCTGATGAAGGTACACCGTATATTCGAGTGGGCGATGTAAAGAATGGTCGCATTGATATGGAAAATGCAGCAAAAGTACCGCTCTCTGTTTTAGAAATAAAAAAAGATGTGAACTTGCGTACAGATGATGTGTTATTCACTCGTAAAGGTACTTTTGGACAAGCTGCGGTCGTGCAAAGAGGACAGGAGAATTGTATTATTAGTAGCGAGATTATGCTATTACGTTTGCAACAAACAGCGTCAGTTATTCCAGACTACCTGTCGCTATTTCTAAACTCTGTCCTGGGATATCAACAAGTCGAGAGAAAAGTGCATGGAATTGGATATTATAGTATTTCACAAGGAGATTTAGCTACAGTTGAAATTCCTATAATCTCAAATCCTGAACAGAAGCGGATCGCCCAAATTGTTAGTGACTCCTTTGCTGCAGAACGAGAAGCAAAAAACTTACTTGCACATGCTAAACAAAAAGTTGAGGATTTGATTACCTATAACATCTCAAATGGTTGAAGAATGGATTACTACAGATAAAGCGGCCAAAATTGTTGGGGTTACAACACATCAAATTCGCCATCTTCTGCGTAATGGACTGATCAAAGGTCAAAAATTTGCCCGATCATGGATGGTTGATCGGCAATCTGCAGAAGAATATGCGAAGCAAGATAGAAAGCCTGGCCCGAAACCTCAAGATGATTGACTAATATTTACCTCACGTATATAATTCAGCCCAACAAAAGCCGCAAGTGATTGAAGCACCTGCGACTTTCTAACCTAACCACTGTACGGGCAGTGGCCAGGCTACTGGGTAGTTTACCATGCCGGGGGCGTGGGGGCATCTCCTTTGGCCTGTGTGTTTTGCTTGTCCAGACCCTAAGGGTTTTTGAAACCCTTAGGGTCT
>QQUD01001126.1 GCA_008501785.1 Chloroflexota bacterium | reverse complement strand
GACCACATTCAATGCTGGAAAATCACGACGGCTGCGTTTGAAGCCGCAGCAGATGCGGAGCAATATCCTGAATTTGATTTGCCGCCTTATCAGCCGCAGCGCATGTATTTTTCGGTATTTCCCAATACCTGGGTGCGCTTCTTTGTCTTTTTGGCGCGATTGCGCAGACAAGACCCAACCAAGATGGGGCGCAACAAGGATATTGACATGACGCGACTGGGGGTGCCCCCTGATCAAATTCATGCCAAAATTGATTATCGTCGCTACTGGGAACAGAAAAAAGCGGCCAGTGCCGCACACGCCAGTCAGGGTGGCGGCCAAAACAGCAGCCGCCGCCTGCCGGAATGGCTGCAAAAACGCATTCTGGCCCGTGACACGTTTATGAAAGGGTATCCGGCCCCCAATGGAAAAGTGGAGACGGATTTTTTTGCTGGTTTGGATTAATAGCACTTCAGCACTTCAGCATTTCAGCATTTCAGCGAAGAAGGGAAAGCTGAAGTGCTGACTAGCTGACAAGCTGAAATGCTCACAAAAGGATATACAAATGGATTTGTTTCGTCGCGTGATTCGCATATTTTTTATGTTGTTGGGATTTTTGGCGGGATTGGTAACGGCCGTTGCTGCCTACATGGCGCGTCGCATGATTTCGCCGCCGCGTCAACGCCTGTGGGCGACGCCTGGTGATTTGAATGTGGAGTACGAAAGCGTCCACTTCCCGGCGCAGGATGGGATTCGGCTGGCGGGCTGGTTTATCCCGGCGGGTGACGACTCATTGCGGAAAGGAGCCACGGTTGTATTGGTGCATGGCTGGCCTTGGAATCGGCTCGGTGAGTCTGCCTCTGATCCGTTGGCAACTATCGATGGCACGAGTCCGGTGGATTTGCTGCGGCTGGCGTATGCGATGCATCGGGATGGCTTTCATGTGCTCATGTTTGACTTGCGCAATCATGGCGACAGTGCGTCGCATGGTCCCGTTTCGTTTGGGGTGCAGGAGGCGAAGGATTTGTTGGGGGCGATTGGGTATTTAAACGGCCGTTCCGACGTAGACCCCGAGCGCATTGGTGTGGTTGGCTTTTCGATGGGAGCAAACACACTGCTGTATGCGCTGCCACACACTAACCAGATCAAGGCCGGTATTGCTGTCCAGCCCACTTCCGCTGACGTGTATGCGCGTGGGTATGCTAATTACATTATGGGCGCGGCAGGCAATTTTGTGCTGCCCGTAGCCGAGCAAATGTACCGGATGGCGGGAGGCTTGCCGTTGAGCAGTATTCGGCCAGCGATGGCGGCGGCCGGTGTGGGCGACGTGCCGATTTTGTACGTGCAGGGGCGCGGCGATACGTGGGGCAGCTCAGTAGACGTGCAGCAAATGGCCGACTCCACACCAGAAGCACAAGGCATGTTGTTGGTTGATGCGACCCACCGCTTTGATGGGTATCAGTACGTGGTTGACAATCCGAAAGTGGTGTCGGCATTTTTTGAACAGCATTTGCCGGAGTAGGGTTGGTGGGGAAAATTCCCAACATGTTTTGCTTCGGGCTGTGACCGTGCCTCCAGACCGTGCCACTCTCCGCTTGGGCTTCTAGCCGCTTTTTTCGCCAATTTGGTATAGTGATTGGAAAAAAGAAGGTCTGGAGACCAAAGAAAGAAGCAGTATGGCACGGTCCGAAGACCGGTCAGAGCAAGATCAGGTTGGCAGAGAATTAAAATGAGACAAATCACGCTCCATCGCACCAAAGATTTAACAAAAACATTCACCCTCACCGTTAGCATTTATGCTGATCAACTGGTGTTTACAGCAGGCAGCTACTATCCACCCTTAGATGGTGGCGATTTTCGTGATGATGGGCGTGAGTGTGATGATTATCTTATTGTTGAAATAGATTATAAAACAACCATGCTCAAACTTTTACAGAAAGAATTGCAGTCTGATTCCCAAGAGCCAAGCGAATCGGATGTAGATTTGCTGCTTTTGCAATCCGTTCAATCCGTAGCCTCGCATAAACAATGGCAGTCGTTATCAAAAATTGAAACATGGCTGGTAGAAAAAGATATTCCATTCAAAAAAGACCGCTGGCTGACAATTGGCTGAGTCAGTGAAACCGTAGCACGTTTTAAATGAGGGTGAAAAATTAAAAATGGTAATTGCGTAGTACCTCAAAATGAATTTTGAGTCTGCCGGATCAAACATGTTTATGAACGTTAAGAAAATAAAACGGTAATAGGGAACTTGTCATTCCCGCGCAGGCGGGAATCCATGACGTAGTCGAGTAGATTCCCGCCTGCGCGGGAATGACAGGGCCACATTTTGTAGTTTTCTATTACCTGATTATTTATTTAACTTCCATAAACATGTTTTCAGACTCAGACGTCGAATTATGAAGGTTAAGAAAATAAAACAGTAATAGAGAACTTGTCATTCCTGCGAAGGCAGGAATCCAAATTGAGTCGAGTAGATTCCTGCCTTCGCAGGAATGACAGGACAAAATTCGTGGTTTTTCTATTACCTGATTAATTATTTAACCTCCAT
>QQUD01000070.1 GCA_008501785.1 Chloroflexota bacterium | reverse complement strand
AAGCCTTGGCTGAATAGGGATGCACAGGCAGAACGGCCGTTTTCGCCCAAATCAAAAAACGCTCTGATTTGTGACCAAGAAGGCAGCGACAATTGGGTGGTAAGTTTTGCATCTACATCTCGTTTTACCTCGGTGGCGGGGAGCCAATTGTACAAAACAGCCGCAATTAACAAGCCAGCACTCACAATGTACAAAGGCATGCGCCAGCTTGTGGCTTCAATTAGCAAACCAACCAAATATAGCCCCAAAATACCAGAAAGTGCCCATGCATATTCCAAAATACCAAGCCCACGGGCGCGACGATTGTAGGGCAGCTTCATACTTAAATAGGCTTGAATGGTTGGGACAAAAGAAAATGTGCCAACGCCAGCCAGCAACATACCAATCGCTGCCATCCATAAATTGGAGCTGATCGCAATCAGACCGTATCCAACGGCACCCGTTAATAAGCCCAGGCGCATGGTGAACCGGTACCCTTTCCGATCAGCCAGCATCCCAAAAAGTGGAGCCAGTAATCCTGTCGAACTGCGTAAACTCACTAGTCGCCCCATCGCAATGGTGCTGACATTGAGTCCAGCCGCAATTGTTGGCAAGAATGGGAAGAATATTTGGATGCCTGTGTCGGTTAACAGTCTTGTGATCAGGCCAATTCCGATCAGGCGGTTAACCGATTGCGGTGAATCTTCATTTGCTTGTGGGGTCGTGGTTGAGTCAGTCATACAATCCTCTGTTGAAAAAAGTTAAGCAAAAGATTGTATGACACAAACGGGAGAAGGGGAAATGGTTAATCGGGGGTAAATTTTTCCCAATTGCTGCGTTCTGCGTATAGATACCAGATGTTGCTGTCGTGGGCACGGATGTAGGTTTCGTTGTATTTTGCGTAGGAGGTGCGTTGAACGGCCGTTACAAATCCACTCTCAGGCGCAACAGCCCAACCCAACCGATCTCGAATACCTTGCTCCTCACGCCATACGAGACCAAACCCACGTACAGGTTGATAAAGGCCAGTTGGTGGCGTGAGTGATGGATCATTAATCGGCTGTCCATCTTCCCATTCATCACTAAATGTAGACCATTTTGGTGAAAAAATTTCGTCATCAAAAAGAACAAAAATTCGGTCTTCGCTTTCCACCCAAATCATAATGCCATGCTCAAAATGCTGCTCGGCACCGGCCGAATCTGGTGCTGCATCTTGGGCACAAATAGTGGGAGCCGGTGCAAAAAACCAGGGGTGTGGGCAATTGAGGATGATAGTAACAGTTGCTGACGTATAGTCTCCTGTTTCGTTGTTTGCATACAACATGAAGCGTTCGAAGTTGCGGGTTGAAGCCGGAATATCATATGTCATATTGCCATCTGGGGTAACATTCCAAAATGTTCCAAATTGACCAGTCTGCATCATGTGGTAGAGCGTGGCCGAAATGGCATGGGTTGTTTGCCATTGCAGTTCAATCGTTTGACCCGGATCGGTCACGTCTACATTTGCTGTTAAAAAATCAATGGTGGGTGGACTTGCATCTTTACGGACCAGTGGCAAATAGAGATAGGAATCTTCATTTTCAATAGCTGCTGTTGTTTTAGGCAAAAAAAGCATAGTATTGCCAAGGAGCAGCGTTAATCCTATCAAACCAGAGGCAAATAATAGAAAATATCGCTTAATCATTATTCTCCTTGATGCGGTTTGATGCTATACCAAACCAGTGCATAGTTTTAGTGTACGAGAGGAAAACGGCCGTTTCAACTCCTCCTTCCCTCCAACTGCCCCATATTTACCTGTTTTTCCCTCCCTTTCCCTTTTCCTATTGCGGAAGAGGGTGTGCATTGCCTATGATCTATATCACAGCGTGAAGTAGTAAAAGAAAAATTATGGACGATACAAAAATTCTGATCATCGACGACGAATTCGCCGTTCGCTATCTGGTTGAAAGACATCTGGCCCGCCACCATTTCGAAGTGTTGTTGGCCCGAGATGGTGCCAGCGGTTTGCAAATGGCAAAAGAATGCATACCAGACATTATTTTGCTTGATGTCAATTTGCCTGACACGGATGGGTATACGATTTGTGAAAAGCTGCGTCAGGAACCACTGCTGCAGAAAACGCCGGTTGTGTTTTTGTCTTCATATGGCTCACCAGAACGAAAAGCACGTGCGTTTGATGTAGGTGCCACTGACTATATCGAAAAGCCGTTTGTTCCTGATGAGTTTTTGTCGCGGATTACGGCCGTTTTGCAAGAACCCCAAATTGAAGAACCGGATATGGTTGAAAACGGCCGTGTTTCCATTTTTTACGGCCCAAAAGGTGGTGTGGGCACGACAACCCTGGCAGTGCAATTTAGCGAAGCCATTGTGATCCATTCCGAACGTCCTGTAATGTTGATCGATATGGCGCTGCCCCTCGGAGGCATTGCGCCTTTATTAAACCTCTACACCTATAACAACATTGTTGGGTTATTGAAAAAACCACCTGAAGAGATAACCATCGCCCATTTAAACCAGTTTGCCCAACAACAACCTAACAATTTGTATGTGCT
>QQUD01000806.1 GCA_008501785.1 Chloroflexota bacterium | reverse complement strand
GTGAAACGATGCTGATGGGGCTGATCAGCGGCATTGTGGGCGTGGTTGCGGGGGTGGGGGTGGTCGTCATCATTGTGCTTACCTATGGCGGCACTTCGTGGGGTGTGCCGGATTTGGATTTGTTGGCATCGACGCGGAGTGCAATACGGCCGTCTTTGATCAACGGCATTGTGGGCATCATCATCGCGCCGCTGATTGCGGGATTGGCGGCACGGTTCCCGGTGCGTGCGCTGCTGCGCGGCACGGCGTTGCAAACGATGGAACCGGGCTACGAAATGGAAAAACAGCCAGGGCGGTTCAACATTTTTGGGTTTGGCTCAGTTCGGACGCGATTTGTGGTGGGAACGGCCGTTTTGCTGACATTAGTGATGGGTGGATTAACGGCTGTTGTCTCCGAACACACGCGCACCTATCTCGAAGATTTGACGCTGGAAACATTCTCGGCGATGGTACAGGCGAATGCCACGATGCTGGAACTAAACATGCCGGAGGATGCGGATACGCTGTCACTCGATATTTTGGAAGGTGGCAATTTTGATGCAGACATGTTCTTGCGCTTCCGCTCGTTGATGGATGGATTGAGTGAATTTGGGCTGGTTGACCTTTCGGTGACGGATCAGGATGATGTGGTGTTGATTAGCTTTAACACGGACCAGATAGGGACGATTATGCCGTCGGTGGGGAAGCTGGATGGGGTGGAAACTAGCGTTTCTGAGGATGAAAATAGCCGCGAATTCCGCGCAACCGCACCCATTCGCAACGAAAACGGCGATCACCTGGGGGCAGTCCGTCTGCGCGTCGGCACCACCATGATTGACAACCTGATCCGTGAGATTCGCAATGCGCTGTGGATTGTGGGGGGCGTGATTGTGCTGTTGGGCGTGGGCATTAGCTGGATGATTACCACACCGCTGGTCCGCGCCACGCGCCATCTTTCAGAGCAAGCTGCCCAGGTCCGCACTGGCAAGTTTGAGCAGTTCCCCACGGATCAGCTGTTTAGCCGTGTGTCGATCAGCACCAGGATGACCGGTTTGATGGTGGGTATTGTGGTGCTGTTGGTGCTGCTGCTGGAACTGGTCGTGATTCCCATTGAGCGCAACCGCGTAGAAGCTGTTCTCACCGAAAACTTCGTGTCCGGCGCGGAATGGATGGGGGATGCGTTTGGCTCTGGCTTCACAGATGAGCTGCTGGACGTGAATCAGCTCACGGACAGCCGCCAGCTCTTCGAGATGATGGGGTCGGCAAATATTGACAAGCTGCAATCGCTGACGGAGCAGCTGCAAAATGAAAATATCGCGTTTGTGGCGTTGATAGATGAAAATGGCGTGGTGCAGGTGTCGGACAGGTTTGGGATGATGGGGGTGGAAACGGCCGTTTCCGACACCACAAACACAACCCTCATCGAAGATACCTGGGAAAATAAAGAGATTTGGCGCGTCACCACTCCCATTGAGCAAGAAGATGAGTTTGTGGGCTGGCTGGAATTTGGCGTGTATCGGGCAGGTATCGAAACCTACCTGGACGAAAGCCGCACGCTGTTCCGGTTAGCAGGCGTGATTGCCGTGTTGATCGGTGTGCTGCTGGCCCAGGCAATCAGCACCGCCATCACCACCCCCATTCGCCAACTGGCTGCCGACACCAAAAAGCTGGGCGCAGGCGATCTGTCCGTGCAGTTTCAAGTCAACAGCCGCGACGAACTGGCGCAGCTGGCGCACACCTTCAACGACATGGTCGCCGGACTGCGCGAACGGGAATGGCTGCAAGATATGTTTGGCCGTTTCGTCAGCCATGATGTGGCTGAAGCGCTGCGCAGCGGACAGGTTAAGCTCGAAGGCGAAAACCGCGTCGTCAGCATCCTCTTTTGCGACATACGCGGCTTTACGTCCCGCTCCGAACGCAGCACACCCGAGGAAGTGGTGGCGCTGCTCAACGAATATTTGCCAGTCGTCGTCGATGCGGCCCAGATGCACGACGGCACCGTCAACAAATTTGGCGGCGACAGCACGCTCGTCATCTACGGCGCACCGAAAGCGCTGCAAGAAAGCGCCTACAACGCCGTCCTCACCGCGCTAGAAATGAAACGAAAGCTAAAACAGCTCAACGAACAGCTGGCTCAACGCGGCACTGAGCCGATCAACATCGGCGTGGGCATCAACACCGGGCAAGTACTCGCCGGAGCCGTCGGCACACCGCAGCGGCAGGAATACACCGTCATCGGCGACACCGTCAACCTGGCCTCCCGCATCGAATCACTCAACAAAGCGTACCCGCAGCACGGCATCCTGATCAGCGGCAACACCTACCACGCCCTCGGCAGCCGCCGTCACGAATTCCACTTCACCGACCTCGGCCAAATCCAAATTCGCGGCAAAGCAGACCCTGTTCACATTTGGGCGGTGACGGTACAATAGTAGCATGTCGCAATACTATCTATTGCAAAAAAAGAAGTGTTTGCTTGGCAAACGTCAGTCAATCTAGTTTCTCAAGGTGTTTTCAGGAAAGCAAGCACACTAATTTACAATCAAATCTTTCCAACTAGAGAAAATAATATCAAAGTTTGCCATATTATTTTGTTTTTTATGGATAAAAAAATGTACTTGCGGACGGCTACGCCGTTAGCACCCTAAAGCCACGTTAAGGATTAGTAATTATGTCAGAAGAACAAAAGAAACATCCGTTAGAAGAGTATCCTGAAAATGAGCGTGTTGTTTATTTGAGTATTTTATCTGCCGTCTGTTATGTAGACAAAGAATTCTCTGATAAGGAAAAATGCCAATTGGATGTTTTGTTGAAGGAACTTGAGATTTCGGATGAGGGAAAATCAAAAATCTACTCGTCAATATTTAGCCTTCAACACGAAGATAAAATCGCCAACCTTGAAACAATTCAAGAGCTTGGTAATACGGAATTGAAATACACATTAATTTCAGACTTGTGTCTTTTTGCTTTGGCAGACTCGGATTTTTCTGACCAAGAGTATCAATATATTCTTGGAATCGGGGCAGTCTTAGGCATTACCCAGGAACAAATTGACGCTATTAAATCTATTCAAGAGAATCTTGCTAAAATCAAAGATATTCCCCAAAAATCTGAAAGATTTAAGTTCCTCATAAAAGATAGTGCGGCAAGACTTGCAGCGGTTGGTGTACCTGTAGGGGCTATTGCGGCAAGTGGTACAGTTTCAGGGCTTAGTGCTGCGGGGATGACTTCTGGTTTAGCTACACTTGGCGCATTAGCTGGCGGCGGAATGTTGGCAGGGGCGGTTATTGTCGTTCCTGCAATCGCAGTTGGGTCTGCTTATGGTGTTAAGAAGCTTTTTGATGTCGTTTGGAAAGATAAAGAGAATTCAGATAATAAGAAAGCCTCACAAGAAAAAGGACGAAAATGGACATGGATGAAAAAAGCATAACCAGTGAAATACAACCGGTATCGGCTAAACTTGTCATTGTACAAGGAGTCGTTCAAAATCTACCGGAAATCGTTGGGGCAATAAAGGAAATCTATACCCTTAACAAAAAAGAACAAGTATTTGGTAAAGTTTTGCAATCCCGGCTCGATGAATTGAATATTAACAAAGAGAACTTCAAAGTTTTGGTTGAGAGTTTGACCGAATTATCAAAGTCAGAAAATGCTGATGCTGAGACAAAAGCTATGTATAGGGATATGATAAAAACATTATTTGAAATCTTTACAACCAATATGCGTAGTTCACAGGACGTATCCAGCTATTTGAAAGAATTTTAACAAATGTACGGAATAAATTTGTTGGAAGTTGCCAAAATATTAGGAGCTACTACGGCTAGCAATGTTGTTTTCAATAAGTACGGGGTAATTCATTCAATACATCAGGAAATTATAAAGTATTCCGCCCAGCAAAATATTGATATGGTTAAAGTAATGATGCGAACGCTTGCACAACAAAATGAGCAAGCATATAAAGATGTTGTTGAAATTCTGCGGGAGCATTTTACCGAACAAGAATTACAAGAAATGCTACCTCAATGAACTAAAGGTGTGCTAACCCCGCATTAAGCCATAATTTCCACCAACAAAAAACGGCCGTTTCCTCCATGATGATACGGCGCTCCTTTTGGGTCTCATGACCGTGACGGTTTTGCGATTTCGCCTTGTTTGGGGGCAAATGATGTTGGGGGGAAACGGCCGTTTGCCCTTACAAGCCACAAATAATTGTCATTTAAAACGGCCGTTTCCACCACACCCCACTTACAAGTCATTCCGAGGTCCGCTGCGGAATCCCTGCCACCGCCAGCATGACAGGGATTTCTCAGGGGACTTCGAAATGACGGGGAGCTTGTTGAAAAATGGGGTTCTTGTGATTGTTTAGGGGAGTCGTTATACTAATATTATGCAGTTTGAATGGGATGAGAGGAAACGAAAAGAGAATATTCGCAAGCATGGCTTCGATTTTCGAGATGCGTGGAAAATTTTTAATTTGCCAATGCTTGTGGCGCTTGATGACCGTGAAGTTTACGGTGAAGATCGTTGGATTGGAATAGGAATGCTCAAAACACATGTTGTCATTGTTGTGTATACTGAGCGTGGAACAGACACTATTCGCATCATTTCGATGATGAAGGCACTAACAAATGAACGAATCAGATATGAAAAAATCCTCAGAGACCAATTGGGAAATGATTGATGCAATGACTGATGAATCGATTGACCGGTCTGACCTGCCACCATTGGATGATTCATTTTTTGACAGGGCAACATTGCGAATGCCCAGGAACCCAGTCGAGGTAACAGTTCAAATGGACCCAGATTTACTGGCATGGTTTCAAGCACTCGGCAATGATTATCAGAAACGGATGATTGCTGCACTCCGCATTTATGCCGAAGCACACAAGGACGCTGCTCCTCAATCTGTGGCGTCTGATTAGCCTTATTCCAACTCACTCTTCCTCAATGCGTTAGATGGCACCTGCCAATCCCAATTTCTTCTTTGGTCTACTGACCGTGATGGCTTTGCAATTTCGCCTTGTTTGGGGGCAAATGGTGTTGGGGTGAAACGGCCGTTTCCTAATCATCATCGTTGTACAGAAAAATCATTTTACGCGCTTATTTGCTATAATAGTTGTTAACTATCATTGATGGAGGCGAAAGATGACACTGTTTACAAATAATTTACCGGATCGTGTCAGCCAAACGTGGGAAATAGTGCGTCAACTTAATAAACAAGAACGCCTGATGCTGGCCAAAGCACTGCTAGACAGTGTGGTTGAACCCACAGAGGATGAAGAATCAGACTGGCAAAATTTATCGCTGGCTGCTTTTGCTGCCGATTGGGATAATCCCGACGATGCCATCTATGATAATTGGCGGGAGCACTACGATGTATAAGCGCGGCGATATTGTGCTTATCCCTTTTCCTTTTACAGATTTATCAGCTGCGAAAACCCGCCCCGCCGTCGTGATCAGCAGCCCGCTTTACTGGCGTATTCGTGCTGAATATTTGTTGTCGTATGTTTCTTCTCAAGTGAGCAAGGCAAACCCAGAACTGGATTATAAGCTAGTTGACTGGGAGCCAGCCGGTTTGCTCAAACCATCTTTTGTGCGCCCTAAAATTGCAGCAATTGACCCATCTCTCGTGGTTCACCATGTGGGAAAACTTTCCACAAATGATTTATCAGCGGTTGATACTTGTTTACGTCAAGCAATGAGTTTATAGGCACACGGGGAAATTTGACTCCGACTCGTCCTTATTTTGGAGTCTTCAAACCGTAATGACTTTGCGATTACGCCTTGTTTGGGGGCAAATGGTGTTGGGGGGAAACGGCCGTTTTGCTTACCATCTCCCCTTGCCTTTTGTACGTCACTGACGTATAGTTTTATTATGTTGTTCATCGAAACCCCAATCTTCACCAAGCAGGTAAAAGAATTGCTGCCTGACGAGGAGTATCGCCAATTGCAAGAGGCGTTACTCATGCGACCGGAAGCGGGTAAATTAATTCCCGGCAGTGGCGGGTTACGCAAAATTCGATGGCGCATCCGCAGTACTGGTAAACGTGGTGGATTACGGATTATTTACTATTGGGATACACCAGAAGGCACGTTTTTCATGCTCACTGCTTACAAAAAGAGTAAGCAAGAAGATTTGACACAGTCTCAGCTAAAAATTCTCCGTAAATTAGTAGAGGAATGGCTAAAATGAATAATGAAGATTTTGAAAATTTGGTGGAAAGCATTAAACAAGCAGGAGAAATCAAAAAAGGAAAGCGAGCACCCAGTAGAGTTTTTGAATTCTCACCAATGGATATAAAACAAATTCGCCTCCGTCTGGAAAAATCTCAAAGTGAATTTGCACTCATGATTGGGGTCAGTTTAGGAACCCTGCAAAATTGGGAACAAGGGCGTCGTAAGCCAGTTGGTCCCGCAAGGGCTTTATTAAAAATTGCAGCAGAAAATCCCGAAGCAGTACGCGCTGCTTTAGAAGCATAAGCTCCTTTCCTCTTTGGTCTCATGACCGTGATGGCTTTGCGATTTCGCCTTGTTTGGGGGCAAATGATGTTGGGGGGAAACGGCCGTTTCCCTCACAAGCCGCAAAATATTGTCATTTGAAACGGCCGTTTCCACCCCTATCGTGCTGCGCTCCTTTTGGGCCTCATAACCGTGATGACATTGCGATTATGCCTTGTTTGGATGCAAATGATGTTGCACCGCTCCACTTCGCCAAGGGCTGATGGAAGTTAAATAAATAATCAGGTAATAGAAAACTACAAAATGTGGCCCTGTCATTCCCGCGCAGGCGGGAATCTACTCGACTACGTCATGGATTCCCGCCTGCGCGGGAATGACAAGTTCCCTATTACCGTTTTATTTTCTTAACGTTCATAAGCCCTAGGCTTCGAAATGGAAGCCCTTTCAGGGCTAGGAATCTTAGGCCCAAAGGGCCTTTCATCTCGTAGATGGGGCGTTTACGCCTCGTCGATGGTGGTGAGTAATCGTTTATGCATTATGCTACTGTGGGGTCTTTTTAAATGGTGGGGGAAACGGCCGTTTCTCACCTGGCTGTGGCCGGTCTTTGACCGAGACACTCTGATTCTTCGGTCTTTGACTGCTTTCTTTTTATGGTAGTCATTTCGGCCGTTTCTCGTTTCACCATTGCCCCACAAGCAAGTCATTCCGAGGTCCGCCGAGGAATCCCTATCACTGGCCAACACAAGCGGGATTTCTCGGAAGATACTTCGCAGGGCCTCAGCACAGGCTCTACTAAGAAAGTTGTCATTTCGAACGCAGTCTTCGGAGTGAGAAATCTTGCTTCGTGTCTGCTAAAGATCCTCTGACTCAAAGCAAGATTCCTCGGCGGACCTCGGAATGACAATTGCATGACAAATTTCTTCCTTATTCTGTGTTGGGTCTTCCCGACATAGGTTACTCGAAATGACAAATGCAGACTGACGTTGTTCCCCACAACACCTTGTTTCTCAATTTGATGTGTCTGTCGTGTTGGGTATAGAAAAGGGGTTGTGATTTTGTCTTATTTGGATGTGAATGATGGTGGTGGAAACGGCCGTTTCCTAATCCATCTGCCACACAGCATCCAGAATTGCAGCAAAACCTACAACGCCTTTGGTAGTCGCCACCAGAAATCCACTTCAGAGACTGGTGTGCATAGTGCGATGTACAACTGAATGATATACTCAACTCATGCATAAATTAGATATCGTGACACTGGTTTCCTACACATTTTGGGCAGATATGCGCGTCTTGAACGCTTGTGAAAAAGTATCACCCGAAGATTTTGTCCGTGCAGCTTCGCCCGATCCAGGTTGGCACAGTTTGCGCGGAACGCTGGTACATGCGTTGGACACTGCATATGGCTGGCGGACGGCGCTGCAAGAACTTGAGGACACAGGTGTGATCAACGAAAGCAATTTCGCGGATGCGACAAGCTTAAAGAGACGATGGGAAGACGAGAGGAATGCGTGGATGGAGTACGTCACAAAGTTGACGGACGATGATCTGAATGCTATTTGGTGGTCACAAGGTGAAAGCAAAAGAACACGTTGGCAAACGATCATGCACGTGGTAAATGACCTAACACATCATCGGAGTGAGGCGGCGGCGATATTGACAGGGTACGGGCAATCGCCTGGCGAACTGGATTTCGATCAATACATCGTGGACGTAATGCCTAGACAGGAGCAATGATTCTGTGGAAACGGCCGTTTCCACCACTCTCGTGCGGCTCCACTTCGCCAGGGGCTGATGGAAGTTAAATAAATAATCAGGTAATAGAAAACTACAAAATGTGGCCCTGTCATTCCCGCGCAGGCGGGAATCTACTCGACTACGTCATGGATTCCCGCCTGCGCGGGAATGACAAGTTCCCTATTACCGTTTTATTTTCTTAACGTTCATAAGCCCCAGACTACGAAATGCAAGCCCTTTCAGGGCTAAGAATCTTAGGCCCTTCGGGCCTTTCACCTCGTAGATGGGGCGTTTACGCCTCATCGAAATGTGGGAAGCTATTTCTTAGCACCAGCAAAGATACGGGACAAGAATCCACTGATCCGAACAAGCACAAAGAGGTCATGATATTGACTGACAGGTTGGCCGTGATAGCTTTGCGATTTTGGCTTATTTGGGGCAAATGGTGTTGGGTGGAAACGGCCGTTTGCCTCACAAGCCACGAATTATTGTCATTGGAAACGGCCGTTTTTCAACATTGTGCTGTTATAATAAGCATGTTAGACTATTTTTATCTTGAATGGTTTGTCTCAGCGATTGGAGAAACAATGGATTGGTGGAAATTTATACATTCAGATTCAGAAATATTGAACGGTAAACCGGTTGTCAAAGGCACCCGCTTATCGGTTGAGTTTCTTCTCAATTTGTTTGCCACTGGTTGGACAGAGCAACAAGTTCTAGAAAACTATCCAACTTTAACGACAGAATCTTTGCGGGCTGTTTTTGCTTATGCGGCCGAAGGCATCCGTGAAGACACTTTCTACCCATCACTTGATTAAACGATGCGTTTCCTTGCCAACGAAAATTTTCCAGTAGTCAGTATCAAAAAACTGAGGGATGCCGGGCATGAAGTTACGGCCGTTATTGAAATCATGTCTGGTGCAAAAGATGAGCAAGTTTTAGAAAAAGCTCACGACGCATCACAAATCATTCTCACCTTCGACAGTGACTATGGCGAGTTAATTTTTAAGCACAAGCTACCAGTTCCAGCCGGTGTTATCTATTTAAGGTTAACTCCCTTAACCCCAGAAGAACCAGCTAATTTTATTTTGAATTTGCTAGCTGAGAAAAATATTTTACTAGAGGGTAAATTCACAGTTGCCAGACGTGACAGGATAAGACAAAGATCACTGCCAAAATCATAACCCTGCTCCGGCGGTCTACCTAAATGCTGTGGACGGCATCCTGACAAACCTCTCTTCCTTTTGGGTCTCATGGCCGTGGTGGCTTTGCAATTTTGCCTTGTTTGGGGCCAAATGGTGTTGGGGGGAAACGGCCGTTTCTCTCAATCCACAATACTACCAATTGCGTAAACGGTGGATACAACAACGCTCGTGCTATTGATAATAGCAGTTGGATTAATGATTATTGCCCATATGAAAGGCAAAACTCTTCCAATTGAAGGAATAAAAAGGGCAAGAAACACCACAGAGTTTTATAGTGCGGCTTCTCAGACTTCGCGCCACGTAATCCCTTATTCGTTTCCCACTCACCTGAACAGGTCACAAATAGATTGATTTGTTTGCAATAAACTTCAATCACAATAATACATTTCCAGTTTCGTCATGAATCTTTTTACTCAATAGCTCAAAGCCATAGCTGGCGTAAAATCTACGACCTATTGGATTCGCTTCGAAAACTTCAACCTCAAGGTTTCTATGAAGTGCTTGCGCTTTATCCATCAAAGCGCGACCAATTCCTCTGCCTTGAAACTCAGGTTGAACAAATATTGAGCCAACTTCATTATCCATCGCAGATAGAACTTCATCGAGATCTTTGTTTTCATACTTTCGTATATGCTGTTTCATATTTGTTCCTTTGACTGTTCCCGATGATTATTCAGTTAATGATTCTAATCACTTCTCCCTTTTAACCAAAACATATCCATTTTTACATTGCTCTTATCAATCCTGCCAGCTAGAATGGGACCATTCAAAGGAGATGATTGATGCGTATTGCAGCAATTTATGACATTCACGGAAATCTGCCTGCACTTGAAGCAGTGCTGCACGAGATTAAACAGGAAGCAGTTGATCAAATCGTTGTGGGTGGGGATGTGGTAGCGGGACCCATGCCTGGAGAATCCCTAACTCTCTTACAAAACAGCGGTATTCC
>QQUD01000313.1 GCA_008501785.1 Chloroflexota bacterium | reverse complement strand
TGCGCCGCTGACGCCGCAAACGTATGGCGCAACCTATGAAGATGCGACATACACGACGGACGGCATTTACACCTATGCGGATGGCGAAACGCGCCATGCGCGGCTGCTGTTCCAGGATGGCGTATTGCGGCAGGTGTTTGGCTTCACCGGCACCGAAGGCACCGGCGCACCCCGCGAAATTATCCCCGAAACCGGCGATACGTTCACGGTGCTGGAGCGCTGGATTGATCTGGATGCGAACGGCAATGTGGTGCAAAACACGACACAGGAAGGCGGTATGCTCACCTTCAGCGATCAGCCGATCACCTGGGAAGCGCTGGACGCAGCGGCTGGCGACTACATCGTCGGCTTCGTTGTCACCGATCTGGATGGCAATTCGTATCAGGCGTTTGGCGAAGTGACGGTGAGATAAGATTCATTAAGGGTTCATTCGTTATTAAGTTATTAGTATATTGGTATATTGGTGTTTTGGTGTATTGAACTCGACTAAAATACCAATATACTTCTATAAAAAATCCAAACTTGTTTACAAACGATCCCTTAGGAGGTTCTCGATATGTCTCAAAATAAGACGCGACCCACCAATCAGAACGTGATCGACTTTCTAGAAAGTGTAGACCATAAGACGCGCCGCCAAGATGGCCTTGCCCTGCTGGAAATGATGAAGGAGATCACGGGTGAGGACGCCGTGATGTGGGGAAGCAGTATCGTGGGCTTTGGCACGCATCATTATAAATATGAAAGTGGGCGCGAGGGCGATATGCCATTGATTGGCTACTCGCCCCGCAAACAGAGCATGACACTTTACATCATGCCCGGTTTTGATGAGTATGAGGATGCACTGGCAAAGCTGGGCAAACACAAGATCGGTAAGTCATGCCTGTATGTGAACAAACTCGCCGATGTGGATGAGGGCGTCCTACGCAGATTGATCAAACGTGCGTATGAGCATATGAAGGAGACGAACCAGTAGACGTTCCCTGAACGTTGAAAGGACAATGCTAAGGTCCCGGCCTGTTCAGCAGGGTGATTAAGCTGTTGTCACCGACCTGGATGGCAATGCGTATCAGGCGTTTGGCGCAGCGACGGTGAGATAGAGTGCGCTTTTCTGATATAATGATTACAGGATAATTTAACTATCCGGCAAGGAGAGCAAACGATTATGCTGATGACCTATAAAGCAATTTTACGGGGCAACCGGCTAGAATGGCGTGAAAATGTCCCCAAGAAAATAGCCGAACAAGAACCTGTCGCCGTGTACATCACGGTGTTGGATGAAGAAGTTGTGCCGGAGGAAAAAAAAGTTCAGGGTCAAAAAATGGCTGCTGCTTTAGATGCTTTAGGTCAGCTTGCTTCCCTTGGAATTGCCGATCCAACTGCATGGGAAAAAGAGCAGCGTCAAGACCGTGAATTGCCACAGCGGAACTAATTATGCTCATTGACAGCAATATCATTATTTATGCTGCACAACTGGAACGCTCTGATCTGCGCCACCTGATTGCTACTCATGCTCCTTTTGTCTCCGCCGTGAGCTATGTGGAAGTATTGGGTTACCATCAGCTAAGTGATGCAGAACGGCAGCATTTTACAGCATTCTTTGAGTCAGCAACCGTACTTGCTATTACGACTCCTGTGCTTGAACAATCTGTTAAATTGCGTCAGCTCAAGAAGATGACATTAGGTGATGCGTTAATCGCTGCAACTTGTCTTGTTCACAGCCTCACACTAATAACGCGCAATAAAAAGGATTTTGATTGGATTCCTAATTTACCTGTTATTGATCCTTTCACGGAGACAATTGATAATTTAGAGAATCAGTCAGAATAGACTAACAATTGAATAGATGAAAATGGAACGGCCGTTATTATAAACGGCCGTTCTTTTTTGCTGTTTTAGGAGTATTCATGAGTAAACCACCCCAAAAAAATCGATAACGCTGTAGTTTTAGAATGGGCATGGTCTGGTGAAGAACTATTTGGCTACCTTAAGTACGAAAATGGTGAAGTAGCTTTTGAAATTTTTGGTTTAGCAATTTGTCAATATCAATCTACAGGTGAAATTTACCGGTTTAGTTGCGACCGAAATTGGGACACGAAACAAGACTTTCCATTACGAATCAGTTGTTGAAGCAAAAGAACTTGTACCCCAGCAATACAAACTGGTTTTGCCAGAATGGCAAGTTTATGGCCAAAGTATGTAATGAGTTGATTTACTCTCGTTAAATGCATCATTGTCGATTTGATTGACTATTTGTATCGAGCAAATTTAGCAGTGATGGAGGATAGCATTCGCAAACTGACATTTGAATAGGTGATTGGAGAACGGACGTTATGTTATAATAACGGCCGTTCTTGTGTACGCCCGGCATGGGCGGTAACTAGGGAGTGAAAGACTCCTGTGGGCGTTGACCCGACGAACCACTAGCCGAAGGCAACTGCGTAAGCGTGAGCGAGCGTGGGAAGGAAGCCGGAGAGCAAACTCTGGACTCGATGAACAAGAACCACGTAGAGAGGCATGGGATACCGGATAAGCTGGCAC
>QQUD01001006.1 GCA_008501785.1 Chloroflexota bacterium | reverse complement strand
TCGTTTGCAAGAGATGGCTGGCCCACGGGTGCTGGTGGATAAATCACCATCCTATACAACCCACATCGAGATTTTAGAACGGGCTGAACTGCTGTTTGAAAAGCCTAAATACATTTTCCTGGCGCGGCATCCGTATGCGATGATTGAATCGTTTACGCGCAGCCGCATGGAAAAGATGCTGGATGTGGGACCGGTCGATCCAACTGCATTGGCCGAACAGGTTTGGGCCAGCACCAACAGCAATGCAATTGATTTTCTAGAAGAAATTGATCCAGAACGGCATCATCTGGTGATTTATGAAGAGCTGGTTACCAATCCAGAAAAAGTGATGCGTGAGCTGTGTGACTTTTTGGAAATCCCGTATGTTGATGCGTTGATTAATCCTTACGATGGTGAGCGGATGACGGATGGGGTTCATGAACAATCTAAATCAACCGGCGATCCAAATCTGCTGAAGCACACGGGCATTGACCCGAAACTAGCCGAAGCGTGGAAAAAAGTAAAACTTTCGCAGCGGCTGGGTGGGTTTGCGCGTCGTGTTTCCAAAGAATTGGGCTATGATTTGCCCTGGCCGCTGGCACCCATTGCCGACGAACCGAAAAAAGACAAACAAAAGGCCTTAGCGATTACGCCAATTGCGCGTGATGGGGAACTGCCGCTCTCATTTGCGCAGCAAAGAATGTGGTTTTTGAACCAGTTGGAGCCGGATAGTGCAGCTTACAACATGCCAACCGGTGCATTTCATCTGAAAGGCCCGTTGAATGTGGCGCTGTTTGCAGAAAGTTTGAATGAAATCATGCAGCGGCATGAAGTTTTGCGCACTTCGTTTGTGACGCAAGATGGGCAGCCACAGCCAATCCTTCATTCTGACTTCACTTTGCAGATTCCGGTGATTGATTTGCAAGCCATGCCGAAGACGGAACGGGAGATGAAGGTGCGGCAGATGGCGATTGAGGAGATAAGACGGCCGTTTACCCTCACACAACTCCCCCTCCTGCGCGCCACCCTGCTCCATGTCGACGAAGAAGAGTTCGTCTTTCTACTTGTTATGCACCACATCATTTCCGATGGCTGGTCGGTGCGGGTGCTGCTTTACGAATTAACCAAGCTGTACCAAGCTAAGTTGGAAGGACAGCCATCACCGCTGGCTGATTTGCCCGTGCAATATGTCGATTATGCAGCTTGGCAGCGCAATTGGTTTGCTGGTGACGCGCTGGATGCGGAAATGGCCTTTTGGAAACAACAGCTTGACGGTGCGCCCGAAATGCTGGACCTGCCAACCGACCATCCACGACCCGAACTGCAAACATTTCGCGGGGCGCGTTTTGCCAAAATGCTGCCTGCGGAATTGATGCAAACGGTGGATGGCTTGAGCCGTTCGCAAGGCACAACGCCATTTATGACGATGATGGCCGCGTTGAAGATTGCGCTTTACAAGTGGACTGGCCAGGATGATATTGTGCTGGGTTCGGTGGTAGCGAATCGCAATAAAGCCGAGAGCAAGGAATTGATTGGCTGTTTTATTAATTTTGTACCGATTCGGTCAAAATTGGCGGATGAAGCAACCGGGATTCAACTGCTTAAGCAAATTAAATCCACATCCCTGGAAGCATTTTCGCATCAGGAAACACCATTTGAGAAAGTGGTTGAAGCGGTTGTGAGTAACCGCAATCTCAGCCAAAACCCGATTTATAATGTGGCGTTTTTGCACCAGAATTTGCCGCAGCCATCCTATTTTAGTGATGCGCTGAATGCCAGTTTTGTGCCCATGTTTTTACCCACATCGAGCCTGGATTTGCGCATTGTGGCGCAGGAGCTGCATGAAGGGACGTTTTTGTGGTGTGAATACAACACCGATTTGTTTGACGCGGAGACGATTGAGCATCTGGTGCATCTTTACATTGATACGTTGGAAACGTTTGTGCATCAGCCGGAAACAAAGATTGCGCAGTTTGAACTGTCTGAAGCTTTGGCAAAACAGGCGGAGGCAGCACGCACGCATGAGCCAGAACAAACGATTGCTTTGACGGCAACGTTTACGGCTGAACCGGTGGAAGATTCGCTGGCGTTTTGGATGAAGCAGTTGCAGCAGCCGACGCGCATCGAATTTGCGCCGTACAATCAGGTGTTCCAGCAGTTATTGGATCCGGCTTCGCTGCTGCGGCAGAATCAGTCCGGTGTGAATGTGGTGCTGGCGCGATTTGAGGATTGGCAGCGGTATGCGAATGGCAGCAAGGATGCGTTTTATGAGGAGATTGAGCGAAATGTGGATGATTTGGTGGATGGGTTGGAAACGGCCGTTTCCCAAACCCCAACTATCATCATTCTCTGTCCTGCATCCCCGGCACTTGACAACGACCCCGAAAAAGCGGCATTCTTGTCACGGATGCAAACGAAATTCCTGGAACAAATCAAATCAAATGCAAATTTGCACGCTTTTACAGCAGATGACGTGCTGGCGCGTTACCCGGTGGAAACGGTTGCCGATCTGTACAGTGATGAAATGGGGCATATTCCCTACACCACCGAAGTTATCACCG
>QQUD01000702.1 GCA_008501785.1 Chloroflexota bacterium | reverse complement strand
TTTGCAATTTTGCCGTGTCGCGTGGATGAAGCCCCGTGGTTGGTTCATCTAGCACGTATAAGATGCCGGTAAGCCCTGATCCAAGCAGCGCCGCCAACCGCAGCCGCTGCGCCTCACCCGCCGACAAAGATGGAGAAGACCTCGCCAATGTCAAATACCCGACGCCAACATCAATTAACCTGCGCAACCGTTCGCGCAAGTCGATGAGGATGGGGTCGATGATGGCCATGCCTTCTGACCCAACCATGTTTGGCAATTGTTCAATCCAGGTTGCCACATCACTCAAAGACATTTCGGCAATGTCTACGATGCTTTTCCCGGCAATGGTAACGGCGCGACTTTCGGGGCGCAGTCGGGTTCCGGCACAGTCGGGGCAGGTTTGGGTGATTAGCAGCTTTTCAATTTTTTCGCGATAGGTAGCTTTGCTAGCGTTTTCGGAGTAGCGGCGTAGTAAATTAGTGGCAACGCCTTCAAAACGGCCGTTTCCCGCAGTCTCCGGCGGCGAAATATCTGGAAAGTGGCGACAAAAACGTGGACTGGTAACGCCATAAATTAAAAAGTCGCGCTGCACATTGTTCAATGTTCCAATTGGCTGTGCTGGGTCAAATGTAAAGCCAAAATGTTTAGCACCAATTTTCAATGCTTTTTGGTAGCGGGCGATTTCGTGTTTGTCCCAGCGCACTACACCGCCATCCAGGATGCTTAATGATTCGTCAAGCAGTAAATTGAGGTTGGCTTCATTGGTAACGCCGAGGCCGGTGCAGGAGGGGCAGGCTCCCATTGGCTTGTTGAAGGAGAAATGGGACATGCTGAGGTCGGAAACGGCCGTTTTACAATGCAGACACGGCAGTCCTTCCTGCAACACATCCGGTTCATCATCCCACGCCCCATTTGTATCATTGTTGTAAGATGGCGGGAGAATTTTGCCACAATGCGGGCACGGACGATGTCCCATTCGCGCAAACAATAGTCGCAGATATGTGTACACTTCCGTTGCCGTTCCCACTGTTGAACGGGGGCTGCGATTGGTTAAGTGTTGGTCGATGCTAATCGATGGCGACAACCCTTGAATGGAATCCACTTCTGGCTTGTTTAGATAATCTGTGATCATGCCCATTGATTCCAAATATTGCCGCTGACCTTCTTTGTGTAGGGTATCAAATGCCAGTGAAGACTTCCCAGAGCCAGACACACCAGTGATAACGACTAGTTGGTTTTTAGGAATCGTCAAAGAGACGTTTTTTAAATTATGTAATCGTGCATTTTTAATGATGATTTCGTTTTTCATGATTGACCTTTTTGGGGTAAATAGGAGTTTGTAGTTCAAAAGGAGTGGAGGCTTTGCCGGAACGGTCCCGTGAGAACCGGCTAAAGCCTCCACTCCGAACTTCCGAAATCCTAGTGAGCCATAATTATTTAATAGACTTTTTCAACGCTCATTTTTTCGGTAAAATGAGGATTGGGTTCCGAGTAATGCCCTACACTTTTGATTTTTTCGGTGAAGATGGCTTTTTCAGGGCAGTGATTAAAACAAGCCCAGCACACGTGACATTTTTCCGCATCGAACATGGGGTTTGGATTCATGGTGATGGCATTGTAGAGGCATTTTTCTGCGCAGAGGCCGCATTCGGTACATAAATTGGTGTCGACAAACAGCGTGCCCATTTGCTTGCGGGCTTTTGTGAGGGAATACGGCCGTATTAAATGATTAAACAGCCCAATCTTAACGTTCGTTTTTGTTACAGGTGTGTCTTGAATAAGCTGAGTCAGTTTTTTATCCAATTCCCCAATAAAATTGTGGAATGCCTTAAGCAATTTCGTGTCTGGTGCATCTATGTTGTCCCAACCCTTGATAATGTAGGGAGGATAACTCTCTGGCGTGTGCAACGAATGAGCAGCTATAACCACGAATCCTTTTGCGTTCAGTTGGTCGGTCAACCGTTTTATGGCTTGTCCAGACATCATGCCGAATGTGTTCATAGCAAAGGCTGGTTTGCCCGTTTGCTGTGGCAGATCATCTAAAAAGGTTTGAAAGAACGGGGGCAGCCCCAAGAAATATGTCCATGTCGCAAAGCCAACAATATCAAACTGGTTCATATCCGGCAGCGGTTTGTCTGCCACATCGTGCAGGGTTAACTTAACTGCTTGTAGTTGGTGTTGCAGGGTGTTGCAAACTAATTGTGTGTTGCCTGAGTTGGAGTGGTAAAAAAGTATCCCTTTCATTTTTCCCTCGTTTGGGTGTTTAGGTGCGACGCACCTGGATTTTAGACAATACTTTCAGTCTACAACCCTGGGGGAATAGTGGAGGGTTTGGGGATTAGGCGTGGTATTTGTGCACCATTGTTGTTAATTGTGTAACGAGGTTTGCGGCCCGTTTTTCGTGATGGGCGAGGGTGGACAGCCATTGGTTTGTTGCATATTGAATGTCATCTTCAGGATCAGGTGTGTCTAGCAGGTGACGGACATCTGCAGAATGATCGTGGTCGAGTTCTAACAACATGCGCAAAATGGATAGGAGGCTGTAGCCTGCCAGCCGCAAGGTGCGGATAACACGTAGCCGTCCCATTTCCGCAGGTCCATATTGACGATAGTTGTTTTTGGGATGCCGGGATGGGGTGAGCAGGCCATTTCGTTCCCAATCGCGCAGCATGTCGATGGAGATGTCGAGTCGTTTGGCGGTTTGGCTAATGGTTAGGAGGGGTGTGTGGTTATCAAGTTTTTTGTTGTGGATCCAATTTTCGAGGATGGAAACGGCCGTTTCCGCACACTCTTTCTCTACCAGCACCAATGTTTGATGGTGTTTTGCCTGTGATAACGCATCTTGCAAGTCACCTGTGGCTGCACAACGCACCAGTATTAATGCCGAATGCCTGATTTTGCGCCCCGGCCAGCCACCGTGCAGCGCCATTCGTGCCAGAATCATTTGGTCTTTGTGGAACTCACTGAACTGCCGGTAGCCGTTCGCGCTACGTGGAATAGGGGGCAAAAATCCCCATTCTTCGTACAGGCGCACAGTGTTGGGGTGTACGCCAGCAGCTTTGGCAACCTCAGAGGTGCGCAGTGGTTTGTTTGGTTCAGGTGTCTCCCTCATGATGGTATTTTCGGCTAAATTGTTGAATTTTTCAACATAAATTTAAAGGTAGGGGCGAGGCAATCGGGAATTACTTTATCAAAGCAGATAGCGATGGCTCCCGATTGCCTCGCCCTCTACTGGGAGAAGAAGGGCGAGGCAGCGCGGAGATGAAATTATTTGTTTTGGCCACAATTTTTCCGCGCTGCCTAGCCCCTACGGGAGGTGTGTGGTTATTTTGAACGGATGATGATTTCGTCGCTGGTGGAGTGACCCCATATGGTTGGATCGTACATGGCGGATACCTCGGCAGGCATGGCGGTGAAGCTGCCGGACTGCGTGGCGCGGGCGATGTAGCTGAAGGTGCGGCTGCCTGCATTGAGTTCGGTGACGAAGAAGCTCACCCGGTCGCCGCGAATCTCTTTCTGATTGTAGCCGTACTCTTCCCAGTAATAGCGAGGTGGCTCATTATACGCTTGGCTGATGTGGCTGCTGGTGTTCAGGCCTTCGTTGAGTGCTTCCAGGCCAGCAGGCAGCTTGTCTTCGATGATCAGATAGCTGGCTGCATCTGGCAAGGTAAGGGCGAGCTGGACTTTGACTAATTCACCTGCTTCGAAGCTGGTGGTTGGCTCATCTGTTTCTAAATCGAAGTAGGTGCGGTCGATTGTGACAACACCGTTTGCTTCAATCGTGCCTTGTGGTTGGTAGATACGGCTGGTGATGACGAAGTATAACGGCCGTTCCCCATCCTGCATGATCACAATCTCATTCTCATCAGCCAATGCCGAACGTGGAATAGAGACTGTCAGTGTCGGTTCGCCACGATTTAACGTGCCAGTGCTGAAGGTTTCACCGTTTATCAATACCGTAAACCCAGTTTCGCTGGCATTTTCGGCGTATCCAGAAGCTAGTAGATGGTCTGTCAACCCCAGCACAGCAAACGATGTCTCGTTGGTTGTGCCCCAGCCAAATTGCCGCCGCTGCGACATTAGCCAGCGCACAATGTCGGCTTCTAGCGAGTGTCCCGGCTGGATGGTGGATAAGGCGCTGAGGGCGATGGCGGTATTGCGCGTGGCAGAGGCCATTGTTTTGCGCGAGTAACTGCCATCGTGAGTTGCGCCATCCCAGTGAGCACGTCCTTCTGTGACAATGGCTGTGTCCGTGAGCAGTTCGACCATTTCAAAGGCCGTAGCCGTGTCACCCAATTCGTGCAGCGTCAAGGCCAGCGCGGCGTGAGCAAATGTGTCCAGCTCGTCTCGTTGATCGACGAGCTTTTGCGGGGCGTCGATGTCACCGTGACCGGCCAAGGCGAGACTGTACAGCGCAAAAGCGCGGGTGCGTTCGTCCATGCTGCTTAGATTTTCTTTGAGCCAGATGGCACCCCGTTCGATAACGAGTGGGTCTACTTCGTAACCGGCTTGGGCGGTTTGCGTGAGTCCAAAAATGACCCAGGCAGTTTGATAGATGTCTGTTTTGTCGTCGTGCCACCAGCCCCAGCCGCCGTCTTCGTGTTGGAAGCCATATAGGCGCTGCACGCCTGCCTTAATTTGGTTGGGCAGCTCATCGGGCATGGGGATGCCTAGCTGTGTGAGGGCGCGTCCAACGACGGCGTTGGGCAGGGCCTTGCTCATTGTTTGCTCGACGCAGCCATACGGGTAGCCAGTGAGGTCGTTCAGGCCATCTAACATGCTGCCTGCGATGGAGCGGCTGAGTTGAATGTTGACGGTGGACAGTTCCATTGCATCATCTGGTAGCGTGATTTGGGCGGTGTGTGAACTGGTGAACTGCCCAATTTCGACGTCAACGTTGGGAATGGCTAATGGCTGCACGGTGAGCGGCAGTTTGATGGCGTCGGCAGTTCCTGTTGGATTAGGCGCGTCTCCATCTTCACTAAATTGGGCCAATACGAGCAGTTCGGTGTCGCCTGCGCTGCTGCCGCTGACGGACCAGCCCACGGCGCGGACTTCACCCGCTGCCAGCGCGAGCGTTTGGGTGATGGGAGCCTGGATGTCGAGTCGTGCCGTTTCGCCAACTTCTTGCAGGGAGACGGCGAGGTTTTGTGCTGCGCTGGTGTTGTTGTGGATGAGGGCGGTTAGCTGGATGTTGTCGCCGGTGGTGAGGATGCGGGGCAGTAACGGCCGTATCAACACATCTTGCTGCGTCACAATTGTGGTCGTAGTTTCGCCAACCTGCGTGTCGGCGGTGGCGGCTTTGGCCGTCATGCGCCAGCGCGTCAGATTATCGGGCAGGGTGACGGTGAGGGTTGCTTCGCCGTTGAAATCGGTGGTGAGGGTGGGTTGCCAAACGGCCGTATCCTGAAAATCTTGACGCGGTGATTGGGCTGAAAGACCGTCACCGCCGCCGCCACCCATGCCGCCACCCAAATAGCGCGACGGAGACATGCTGTGGTAGGTGCGGATGCCGTTGGCGCGTTCGAAGTAAAACCCGTCATAGATGGGGCCAGAAAGTTCATCGCTCAGGGCAAAAATGGCTTCATCGACCAGTGCCATCGACACCTCTGCGGAGACGGGTACGCCTGCGTGATTGGTGACGCGCACGGTGAAGGTGGCTTCTTCGCCTGGGGCGTAGGTTTCTTTGTCTGGCGTGATGGCGACGGATAGCTGTTTGTCGGTGGCGGGCACGGACAAGTTGACCGAGGCTTTGCGCAGCCTGCTGTCTGGCACGCTTTCGTAGGTGAGGTTTTCGAGTGAATTGTCGAGTGGTTCCCAGCCATTGATGGTGACGTAAATGTTGGGCGCATCGGTAGCGATGATGGGCAGCTCGACGCGGGTGATCGGCGGCGTGAGCGTCACCAGTTCTTCACGGCGCACGGTGCCGCGCTCGATGGTGAGCAGTCCGGGGCCAGCAAACGACGATTCGATGAGCAAAACGGCCGTTTCTCCCGCCACATACGTCACTTTTTCAGCCGAAATGTTGATGTCGTTGTCGCCACCGTACCAACTGGGCGTTTCACCATCAAAGATGTAGAGCCAGCTTTGATTTTTGATGCGACGGTTGCGGCTGTCGAACCCTTCAACGGATAGGCGATAGTAGCCCGGTTCGTCGGTGGTGAATTGGGTAACGGCCGTTCCTGATGCATCGGTGGTAAACGATTCGGTAAGGATGGTTGTGTCGTAGTTGTAGCTGCTGCTGTTGTAGCGCAGCAGTTTGACGGTCAGGTCGCGATTGTTAATGGGCGTGCCGTCTAAATCGGTGACGGTGGCTTGAATCGTAACTGGCTCACCGGGTTTGTGGCTGTAGCCGTTGTGGTCGATGCTGATTTTTTCAGCAACATTGAACAGTTCAACAACGGCGAAGCCGGAGACGGTTTGATTGCTGCCATCGTTGACGGTGGCTTCTAATCCCCAAGTGATTTGTCGCAGATTGCTGCCGTAATAATAGTTGTAGTCGTTGAAGTAAACGTCTTGGGGGATGAGCATGGTGGTGGTGAAACGGCCGTTTTCGTCCGTTGTGCCGCGCAATGCCGTTCCGTAAGATTCGTACCAGATATAGTCGCCTGGTTGTCCTGACCATTGATTGTTTTCTTGTAGTTCAAAGCGATTGATTTCGATGTCGGCGTTAGCGACTGGTTCATCAAAGAAGTAGCGGGTATCAACGGTGATTTCGATGGTTTCAGATTTGAAATAGTGCTCACGGTCGGTGGTGACGGTGACTTCGTAGTCTGGCTTGCGATAATCTTCAACTTTGAATGCCTGCTTGTGCATTTCGCCGTTGACCACGATTTCGACGTGGTAGGTTCCCAGCATAGCGCCATCGGCGATGGTGAATTCGCCATTCACCGTGCCAAAATCGTTGGTGCGCAGGTCGATGGTGCGCACGAGATTGTTGCGTGCGTCGCGGATTTGAGCAGAAACGGGAACCCCCGCATCCACAATGCTCAACTCAGCATCATTGTCATCGCGAATGATTGATTTGAAGTAAACAGTGTGCCCAGGGCGGTAGATGGGACGGTCGGTGTAGGTATAAATCGCATAGTCACTCGGATGCGTAGTGGTTGATTCCCAACGCCAATAGCCTCCATTTCGCCAATGGTGTTGCAAGCCGGTTATTGTCAGTTTGCCTGCATGTTCGGCAACGACGAGCATGGGGGTGTCATCGGTGGTGTCGTTGTCGAGGAAGTTGGATAGGCTGCTTTCGAAGATGCCAAGGCTGTTGGTGCTGCCTTCGGTGAGAATACGGCCGTTTCGGGCATACACCCACACTGGCACATCTGGCAGCACGTCGCCGTTGATGTCCGTCACCCAGGCGATAACTTGCTCATCGCCAATTTTTGCCGTAATGGCTGCATCGGACAACACAACAAACAGCTGATCGTTTAGTTCACCGGCCTTGAGATTGAGGACGTATAAACCGGTGTCTGCTTCATTGGGTAATATTGTTTCTTGAATATTTTCCCACTCGTTTGCGGATTGAGCCGTTTCCATTTGCCACTCGGCCACGAGCCGCAAATTGCTGGTGTCGATGATGGTTTGGTCGTCTCCCCACCACGATTCGCGAAAATGCGTGACGTAGGCGGGCAAAAATTGATCGAGTCCATATTGGTACAGTTCAAATGAGACCAGAATGGCGTTGGTGGTTGTGGCCTGGAATTGAATGGCGCGACGGCCGTTTTCATCGACAACCTGCACATTTGGCCCACTGCCAAATGATGCCAGCGTGGTGAGGGAGCCGGTGCGGAATGACCAGTTGTAATCATCTTGCAGCACAATTTCGCCATCTGCGCTGATGGCGGATGGGTTGATGGTAACGGTGTATTGGGTGGTGGGTTGCAAGTAGCCGGTTTCGGGTGTGAAGTACAGGGTGTTGTCTTCCCAAACGAATGTGCCGTCGGTGGTGGGGGTGATGGAAACGGCCGTTTCGGCTGCTTCTTGATTCATGGGCCGGTCAAATTGGATTTCGATTTTGGAGGCGACCATGGTGCTGTCGTGTGCTGGTTTGGCGGACAGGATAGCGGATGGTGTGGTAAATGTGAATGGTTCTGGCTGTGGCAGGGCGTGTTGCTCCTGGTCGAACAGCGGGTTGGGGAAGGTGACGGTGTAGGCGGTGTCGGTGGGGAAACGGCCGTTTGGCTCAAACACAGCACTCGTGTTCTCTTCGTTCCAAGTCCAACTGCCGCCAATGGCGGGTTCGATGGCGGCGATTGTTTCTAGCTGCGTGATGTCGATAGGATAGTTGAAATCAAGGGCAAGGGGACTGTCTGGATTGCTTTGGGTGGGCCAGGTGGCGGTTCTCATCGTGTCGCTGAGGCGGATGCTCCAGGTGTAGGGTTGGATCATGTGCTCGCGGTTGATGGAAACGGCCGTTTTTGCCAACGTAAATTCATACTCTTTGCCAAACTGCATCGGTTCAGTGAGCGTGATTTGCAACTCTTGCACAATCCAGGTTGTTTCAAAACCAATTGGCGGTGACACAGAAAGCGCAGATTGTGTTGATTCATGGTTCATTGTGCGACTAAATTGGAGCAGGATAGACGGTTTGTATTCGCTGAACTGGGTATCGTTGGGCAGGCGGCGCGAAACGGCTGGCACATCGCGCATGTGGACGCGCCAACGCTGAATGGGTGAGAATTTTTCGCCTGCGCTGCTCTCCAGACTGGCATTGACGGAGACTGTGTAGCCGCGACCACTTAGGAAAGCAGGTTCAGGCTGAAAGGTAAGCATGGTGTGGTCGTCATTCCATGAAAATTTGCCACCAACCGAGGGTGAGAATAACAAAGGGCGATTGTGTGCGCTGTTCATGGGTTCGCTGAAGTAAACGGTGAGGGGCGTGTCGGGCGGCAGGTCGTCGAGTTCGTAGCTGCTGTAAAAAATCGCTTCCAGCCCGTCGCCAGAAAATTCAACTGGCATTGTTGGCTCGGGCGTGGCGGTTGGTTGCTGAGTTGGTTCGAGAACGGGTTCGAAGCGGACTGCTTGGGTTGCTTCGAGTGTGGTGGCCGAATTGGTTTGGTTTTGGCGGCAGGCGGGGGTGATAACGGCCGTTATCATCCCAACCAACATAAATACACGGAAAAATAGTGTGCGTTTCATCACAATCCTCTTTTACTAACAAGCAGTTGTTGGAATTTAATTGTTTAACTGAAGTTGTTATCTTGTTCGCATACGAATGAATTCATATGCTATTGTTTGCGAAAACCTGATAAATCAGGTTGAAGAGAGCCAGATAAACACGATTTATCGTGTGTTGGCTGCTTTAGACCCAAAATTCATTTTGGGTCGTCTCTTGGTTTTAAATTGGCTTTAAATTGCTTGATTCCAGAATACTACGGATACCGAACTGCAACTCAACGCGGGGGAATTGGATGGTATACGAGGTATCGACGCAAATTATACGGAGAATGTGACTTGTCATTTCGAACGGAGTCTTCGAAGTGAGAAATCCCCTTTAAATGACAAACAGGATGGGAATTTCTCGGCGGATACTTCGCAGGGCCTCAGCACAGGCTCTACTAAGAAAGTTGTCATTCCGAACGCAGTCTTCGGAGTGAGGAATCTTGCTTCGAGTCAGTCATTATTCCCCGACCTCAAAGCAAGATTCCTCGGCAGACCTCGGAATGACAATTGCATGACAAGATTCTTCCCTATTCTGGGCTGGGTCTTCCCGGCATAGGTTGCTCGAAATGACGAGTATTGCGGTGATTAAAGATTACTGATTACTCCGCCAATTTTTCCAGCCGATTTACCAATCCTGCCAGCACGTTAAACGCGGCTTCCACCGGTTCTGGGGAAGTCATGTCGATGCCTGCGAGTTTGAGTGCGTCGAGTGGGTAAACAGACGCGCCTGCTTTGAGAAATGACAGATAATTTTCGACGGCGTCTGTTTCGCCGTTGATGATTTTTTGCGAAAGGGCGTTGGCAGCAGAAATGCCGGTTGCGTATTTGTAGACATAGAAATTGGAATACATGTGCGTGTGGAAGGCGGCCCAGGTGATGCCCGAACGGTCATGTTCCATGTCCAATTCTTCGCCGTATCCTTCTTTATGCAGTCCGGCGAGTAGGGCAATGAGCGAGTCTGCATTGAGTGCTTCGCCGCGTTCTACACGCTCATGGATTTCTAGCTCAAATCGAGCCAGCATGGGCATGATGAAGAAGTAGCGGTGGAAGTTTGCCATTGCTTCTTCAATGATGGCGATTTGGAAATCTCGGTCTGGCTGTGTTTTGAATAGATAGTCGCGCACCATTGCCTGATTGAAGTTGGAGGCAACTTCGGCGACAAACAGCCCATAACGACAGTAGGAGAAAATGTCGTTGTTTTGCCAGGTGAGGGAG
>QQUD01000713.1 GCA_008501785.1 Chloroflexota bacterium | reverse complement strand
CGGAGTGTCTGGCCGGGCAGAACGCGCCCGGTGTTGACACAGGTCACTTGGCCGCCCTTTTAGTAGCCCCACACGTTTTGTCAGACCGGGTTGAATGTGTCCAAAAACTATTTATCCAACTTGCCCGGCGAGGTTTCTTATTTTTCCTCCGCAATCTGCCCAACGCTTGAAATTACACGATGCCGGGCCAGCACAGTTACTTTCGATGCACAAGCGACACCGCAGGCCCAAACAGTTACAATTGAACGCGGCTTAGGCATTCGTGTGCATTGATTTGTTAGGTTCTGGGATCGGGGTATTAATTTACTCAGCAGCATGTCGTGATGGGCGATAAGAATCCGATTCCCAGGGATTTTCCATTTCTTCCTCACTTAATACATCTTCCATTGTCTTTGCCAGAGTTTTTTCTGCCAGTGGGGGTGCCTCTGAGGCCGCCGAGTTCATTCGTTCGACAAATCTATTCACAATTTGTTCTATTGCTCCTCGTTGATGACGTGGCGTAGCTAAAGTTGCTTCTATATCACGTGTGATATTCCCATAACGTACACCAGCCTTACGATGTGCCTCAGCTCTGGAACCAAAATTTAGAAAAGTTTGTAGAGCCGCTAATATGGCGGCTAGTGAACCAAGACCAGCAACAAGTGCATTAATCCAGAAACTAACAGTGCCACTTAAACTAAGGAACCCTAGAGTTGCAACCATTGTACTTAGTCCTACGGTTGGAATTCCAAGTGCATAATGATACCGCTGACTTGATCGACTTGCTTCATAATGAAAGGCCCGATTTCGCTGTGACCGCATTCGCCACTGTTCTAAACGCTTCTCAACTTTTACCCAATCATCTGTCGCTGGTTTTTTTGGTAAATCATATTCTCTTCGCGGTAATCGCGGTTTATCACCCATAAATATATCTCCACATAATTACTTTTCCCTCTTTTTCAGCATAACAGAACCTAACGCTTGAAATTACGCGATTGCGGGTGGGCAATGGTCGCCACAATCACCCATTTCTTTGCAGGCGCGTAACCGCTGTAAAAACGGGCGGTAGCAATTCGCGTGCATTGATTTGTTATATGGCTATTTTTTACCTATCAAGCACAGGCCCCCTTCTATAGTTGGACCAGTAGTGCATCGTCGGCAAATTCTTGCTGGGCAAAAATTGTTAGTTGAGTATCGTTGTTAGTTTTCAACCTGTTTTTGTAGAGGTAAAAGTTTTTGATCAAGTAGCCATTGGGCAATAAATTCCGCAGCTATTCGATTGCCAGTAATATTCCAATGAAAGTTTGATATCCAATGAAGGGGTTCACCACCTACCTTGTAATGAGCAACAAAATGAGGATGTAAATCCAACACGGGAAGGTTTCTATTTGTCATCAATGCAGTGAATGTCTGATTAGGCAATGTGGAGTTACCATTTTTAAATGATGGATTCTCTGATAGTAGCCCAGCTCGAAAAACTGGATCTACTTCGTAATAAATCACTTGTCGGTATGGCACAATAACAAAAGCAGTTTTGGCTTCTATCTGATTTGCCTCTTGAGCAAGTTGAGCATAAATATTATCAGTTAGCTGGTAGGCGTAACTTAGCGTCTCATCTGGCTGATCTTGGTTCATCCAAGATGCATAGTTAGAAAGATTAGCAATTTTTTGGTCCCTTTTGAGTAAGAGTAATGCCAATCTCTGGTACAGTGTTGAATTAGTGTAGAGGTAGTTTAGGCCAGTTGTTAATAATTTTTTACTTGTGGAACAGGATTTCCAGGTTGGATTAATCCCCGGTGCAGAAAACCAGGGTTCAAGATCAAACTGTCCATTACATATAGCAAAGTAAGGAGCATAACAATTGATCCCTGAGCCGGTAAGAACATGATCAGGCAAATTGTTACTCAAGTCATTGGCAGGTACCCATAATATCAACACCAAATCTGGATTGTATAATCGCCCTTCTGAGCGGAAATACATGAGTTCTTGAGCTGGACCCCACCCTAAAACACCTCCGCTAATCACCTCAAACTTGAGTTCAGATGATGATTGTGAGTTGAGAATATCCTCTAAAATCTGGTGACTAGTTTGCGGTTCTTCTACTTCTGAGGCTTGAACAAATGAGTCTCCTATCATCAAAATTCTAAAAACCTTTTTTTCCTTCTGTATCAGATGTTCGTCATCATGCATACCCCGTGAATTCCAAACGACCTTATGCTCATATTGTTCATCCGTGTTTAATGTTGTTGACATATTTGGGATACCTCGCCAACCCACTAACCGATCACATTGGTGAAGGCTTCCTAAAATGTTTTCTTGGGGATTAAAGGGAGGGCCAAGTAATCTAGCCAAAAACTCAGTAACAGCTAAAGCAACGAGTATACCAATTAAAATAAGGAACAATTTGCCTGATAGTTGTACTATTTTGTTCTTGCTCCATAAATATTGTGTCATCCACAATTTCCTCCAACCCCTAATATCAAATATGTTGTGGATATTTAAATCTTAACCTCCGACCTTGACGGGCCATATAACGCTTGAGTTTACACGATGCCGGGCCAGCA
>QQUD01001016.1 GCA_008501785.1 Chloroflexota bacterium | reverse complement strand
TCGCATTGAAACACGCCAATCGTTTCGCCATGTGGGATGTTAACGGCCGTTTCCGCATCATCCATCGGTAGCTCATCCAAACTAAAATCGGGGTCGTGAGTGGCACGCACCAATGCAGCCGTGTCGGCCAGCACCGTCAATGCCCGAATGCCTAACAAATCAATCTTCGGCAAGCCAATCGTCTCTACATCTCGAAAGTCAAACTGCGTGACCAAAAACCCCTTCGGAGCCAATTGCAGCGGCACCCAATCTGTTAGTGGCCCCGGTGTAATCACAATCCCGCCGGGATGAATACTCAGGTGATCTGGCTGTCCCACAATCCGAAACGCAAATTCCAAAATCTGCCGCTCTTGTTCATTCTCAACCTGTGCCAGCACATCATCCAACGTTTGTTCATTGCGGCGGCGTGGGTCAGGATGCCAGCGACGCGGCAGCAGCGCAGTTAGCTCTTTGATTTTAAATTCAGGCAAGCCATACGCTTTTGCCGTTTCGCGCACGGCCGATTTCGGCTGCAAGGTGCTAATCGTCGCCACCAGCGCCACCTGATCTTCGCCATACGTACGGCGCACATATTTCAACACTTCATCCCGCCGCCTGCTGCAAAAATCGAGGTCAATATCCGGCAAATTAGCCCGTGCTGGGTTCAAAAAACGTTCAAACAGCAAGTTGTGTTCAATAGGATCGACGTTCGTGATGCCAGTGCAGTAAGCGACCAGCGAGTTCGCCACGCTGCCACGTGTATTGACGGGAACGGCCGTTTCTCGCGCAAACCGCGTAATATCCGCCACCAACAAAAACAGCGGTGCAAATCCTTGTCGTTTAATCGAGGTTAGTTCTGTTCGCAAGCGATCTTTGATTGTCTGTTCAGGGTCATCGCCAAACTTTTCATACAAACCAGCCACGGCAATCCGCTTAAGCGCATCATCATGCGATTCGCCTTCAGGTAAATTCAGCTTGGGCCAAATGGGACGACCATCTGGCAAAACTGGCTCGCACGATTGAATGATGTCGGAAACGGCCGTTAGCGCCTCTGGAAACTGCTCAAACCGTTCCTGCACGTCTGTCGGATTCAGCCAGTGTAAATCAATTTGGGGGTCGCCACCACCGGGCAGCGTTTCGAATGGCACGTTTTCGAGGAGGGTGTTTTGGGAAACGGCCGTTAACAACCGCAGCGTCGGCACATCATCTGGCTCCAAGCAATACACCGGATGCATCGCCGCCGGACGCAAACCAAATCGTTCCCCCAGCTGCTTCACCTCACGAATCAACCGCACAACCTCGGCACGATGCCGCACATCTTCGGCACGATGTCGTTCAACACCCACAAATCCATTCTCTTCAAACGCCCCACCGAGCAACGAAGCATACCGCGCCGCCGCTTGCTGATTATCCGCCAACAAATATCGCGCCAGCCAGCCTGTGATCCCCCCGTCCAGGCAAATGACACCCTTCGTGCATTCCTTCAACCATGCCCAAGGAATACCACGATGCAGCCACGCTTCCCGCTGCTTGCTCCCCTGAATCCGCGACGACAACGCCGACAGAGATTGGTATCCTGCCCGATTTTGCGCAATCAACACCACTTCACCCGGAGACTCATCTACCAACGTCGCCGCCACCGGCGGCGCAAGATGCACCGTCATCCCCAGAATAGGCTGTATGCTCGCTTTACGGCACGCCTGATACAAATTAACGGCCCCATACAACCCATGCCGATCTGTCAGCGCCAGCGCATTCAATCCATCAGCAACAGCCCTTTCAACTAAATGAGAAATGGTTGCCGTTCCGCCCAAAAGCGTATAATTAGAATGAACCCGCAGGTGTGTAAAAGAATCCAATTGCATCGCATTCATACCGGGCGGATCATATGAGGATTAGAACAACTGTGCAAGAGGCAATTTACACAGGCTCTGGCCGGTCTCCAGACCGTGCCAGTCAGGGTGGCACGGTCTGGAGACCGGCCACAGCTATTATTGAGGTCAAATGATTTCACTTTCGTTGGCAAAGCAATTAAAGAAAGCTGGTCTGGTGTGGAAAACGAGCGTCAACGACTTTTTCGGCATTCCAGATCGCGGATTTGATGATCGCGTGTTTGTTTTGTCTGACATGATGGCCAATATGGATTTGTTTCGTGGCTGGCCAGTCGTCACCTTTCACGGCTCGGCCGAATGGGCACTCGACTACATTCTCACATCAGAAACGGTATGGCTGCCAACCGAAGAACAACTACGCTACGAATTAGAACAACTTTTGCTGGGTGAAGAAGAAATCAAACTGCAACTCACCTACACAGCCACTGGCTACCAGTGCCACATTCTACACAAAAGTGAACCACTCTCATTCATGGGCAGCAATGGCAGTGAAGCCTACGGGCTGGCATTGCTGCATGTTCTCAACCATTTGTCACAATAATTAGGGGGATATGGGGAATACAGTTGGACACGTGCTTTCCGGCATGTAAACCTTGCACTCTTCCACCGTCAGTGAACGTGTCACCAATCCATTCGCTTTTGCAAATAAATCTTCTGCCATGTCCAGTGTGCTGATTTGAGCCGTGCGATCTGCACTGGCTGTCGCGATACGCAATCCATCGTTTGATACAGCCACATCCCGCACCGGTGCCCGATGTGCAGCAATGGTTCGCAGCAGTTGGCTGCTGCTGCTGTCCCACAATTTCACGGTGCTATCAGCGCTGGCTGTCGCAACACGCTCGCCATCTTGGTAAAATGTCACGCTCCATACAGCACCCGAATGGCCTACTAATGTTGAAATCGGTTCTTCTAAATCAGTAGACCACAAGCGGACAACGCCATCGCTGCCAGCCGTAGCAAACTGGCTGCCACCTGGGTTAAAGGCAATATCATTCACAACCGCTTCTTCGTGTGCCAGCCATTGGGAAACGGCCGTTTCACCATCAACATCCCACAACACCACATTACCGAGATTATCCCCTGAAAGAAGCTGCTCCCCATTGGGATGAAACACAACGGCGCGCACAGAAACCGTATCATCCTCAATCAGATGACGATGGTTGATTTCAAATTGTATTGACCATGTATCACGATCCCAGACTCGCACAAAGCCGTCGTCGCTGGCAGTTGCCAACAATGTCCCATCTGAATTGAAGGAAACG
Organism: Chloroflexota bacterium; assembly: GCA_008501785.1. The sequence goes on along the minus strand of QQUD01001016.1, from coordinate 7,224 downwards.
GCCGTTACCGGCCCTCCATGATCAACCAATGCCGCTACAGATTCCCCAGTCATCACGTCCCAAATCCACGCCACCCCATCGTCTCCACTCGTCACCAGCAGCTCACCATCTGGACTAAACACAACATCACGCACCGCGCTATTGTGTTTACCCAAATCAAACAGCATCTGGCCATCCTCTAAACGCCAAATTCGAGCAGTGTTATCATTACTTGCCGTCGCTACTAAATCATTCTGCGGACTAAATGACAAATGATTCACCGTATCTCGATGGCCAGTCAAAAACTGCGGACTTAAAACAGTTTCGGCACGCCACACCCTGGCTGTGCGATCCTGACTCGCGGTAGCCAACCATTGATCGTCGGCGCTGAAAGAAACGGCCGTAACCACACCTTCATGCCCTAACAAAGCAAACAGCGTTTGCGAGGTGTTAATGTCCCAAACTTTTACTGTGCCATCGCCACTGGCTGTCGCAAAACGCGTTCCATCACCATTAACCTTAATATCGTAAACAGCACTTGTGTGAGCCAGGATTTTTTGCAAAAACTGGCCGCTTTCAACATCCCAAATTTTTATCGAACCGTCCTCATTGCCTGTTATCAAACGATCTCCCGATGCAGTAAAGGCAACGGTATTAACGATCAATGGGTTTTCATCTTCGCCTGATTCAGCATTAACAGAGTAAATTAGAAATCCATCTTCTGCACGCCATAGGATAATACGGCCGTCTTCACCAACACTGGCAAAGCGGGTTCCATCACGGTTAAATACAACATCACTGACAGCACCAACATGCCCTGTCAACACGAGTTCAGATCGAAAAGTACGCCGATTCCATACACGAACCGTGCCATCATCATAACCAGCAACAAGCCGAATCCCATCTGTATGAAACGAAACTGAATGAACGGCAACATTGCTGCTCCCCAACACATTAATGAGTCCACCTGTTTCCACATTCCACAAAATGATAAACCCGTTAAGGCTGCCTGTGGCTAAAATCGTACCATCCTGATTAAAGGAAACGCTGGTGACAACACTTTTATGCTCCCCCAAAGCAAGTAAATTCTGTCCGGTTGCCACATCCCAAATTTTTACGGTTCTATCTAAACTCGTTGTCGCCAGCCTTGTCCCATCTGGACTAAAAGCAAGGTCGCTCACCTCGTCTTCATGCCCAGAAAAAACCCGCTTAAGTTGGAATGATTGCAAAATCTGATATAGCGATTCCGCAGCAACATTAGGGACAGGATCGTCACTTGACAGCCCAATATTGACTGCCTCTAATGCCAATAGCAAACTCAATTCTGGATTACTTTCCCGCTGTTCATTTGCATTATTCACCAAATTGCGAGCAATCACCTCTTGCGCTTGTCGTTCTGCTTCATTTTTGGCTTCTTCAGCAAGCAAAGCATTTGCTTCTGCCGCCACGCGTGCTTCTGCTTCCAATTTTTGCGCCTCAACAGCAAGCGCTTCGTTTTCTGCTGCTTGTTGCGCATTTTCTTCAGCAAGTTGAGCACTCGCTTCTGCTGCCGCCCGTGCACTTGCCTCCAGTTGTTGTGCTTCCACAGCAAGCACCGCGCTCGCTTCTGCGGTGGCTCTTGCTTCAGTTTCTAATTCCTGAGCTAACTTAGCATCATTGGCATTTTGATCGGCAATATTGCGGTTTTTTCTAGCCGATCCCGTCGCAAAAATTAATATGAAAACCAGTACTGCCAATGCAACTGCCAGTATTGATAATCGCTTATTCGAAATCTCACGTTCTTCAGCACGCTTTCGTTGGGTTTCGGCAAGCTCATTTGCTTGTGCTAGCTGGCGCTCTTGCACTGCCCGCTTCTCTGCTTCTTCATCGGCAACGGCCGTTCTACTAGCAACAATAAACGCATCTTCTAAAGGGTTTAAGTTCGAAAACGTCAACGCCTCTGCCAGCACTAACCCCCGCAGCAAAACGCTTTTATCCCGCCCCATAGATTCCCACTGTTCAGCAGCAGCAGTAAAGCGCAGCCGTCGTCGAATATTTTCACGCTCATCTTCCAACCACTCAACCAATCGCGGCCAATTGCGCACTAAAGCTTCGTGTGCCAGTTCTACCTGTTCATTCTCTACTGAATCCCCAGTTATACGGCGCACTAACCGGGCATCCACTAAACGCTGTAACACCCGATCCACCCGATCATTGGCAATCCCAGCCTCATATAAAACTGAGCGCCGCACCCGATTGCTAGTGACCTCTAACCCTTCACCAGGCCGAACCATGCGCAGCAAGATATTTTTGACAGTATTCTGATCTTCTGTGATCAGCGCATCATATAGCTCATCAGCGCTGTTTGCTAATGCTCGCCTGCCCCCTTCCAACTGTTGGTATGCTTCCCAGGTAACGCGGTTTCGTTGCCGTTTTTCCCACAATTTCAGCAATGTAAACTGGAGCAAAGGCAAAGCGGCAGGCTCACCCAAAATATCTTTCAACAGTGCATCAACAACCCCTTCCTCAAATTTGAGTCCGACAATCTCTGCCGGGCGTTCAATCGCATCACGCAGTTCACTGGCACTTAAAGGCATGATGGAGATGAGCGCGGATTCAAAAAGGGGTTGAAATGTGGGAAAACGAGCAATGTTGGCTTCAAAATCGGTCCGCATCGTGAGAATGATGAAGTTACGGCCGTTTTCATTCCGCACAACCTGCATCAAATTTTGGACAAACGCCTCACTCTCATTTTCATTTTGACACAGCGTAAACAGCTCTTCAAACTGATCAATCACAACAACGACTGGCTCACTACTTTCTCGTTCCGATAATAATGTGGCAAGCTGGGTTGGATCGTTTAGGAACAACTTGACTTGACGCGATGCCCAATCATAGCGAGACCCTTTAGGCCGGATCGCCCGTGCCAGATTCAACAACGGGCGGGACCCGGGTACAAACGGCTGCAAATAATCCCACGTTTGACTACCATCAATCCCATCATTTTGCAAAACTGGCAGCAGCCCAGCCAACACAACAGACGATTTACCACTGCCCGATGGCCCGACAACAGCCAATAAGCGGTTATCCTGCAAATGCTGAATCAATTGTTCCACTAATCGGTGGCGACCAAAGAAATATTTTTTATTGTCAACTCTAAACGCGTCTAATCCCAAAAAAGGACATTTATCATCTGGGATTTCAGGCGAAAGCAATGGATCAAACTCGTCAAGCGTTGGGTCTATCGATTCATCACCCTTGCGATTGAGCACATTTTCCCAATAATCTAACAGACTCTGACCCGCTTGCCTGTCTTTAACAGTATCTAATAGAACACCAATACCTTTACCCCGTTTAATAAACGTCAATATTTGCTCTAAAAACGACGGAGTAATCCCATCACTTCTGCGTAGCTGCACTAAACGGGCGTGTTCAGCACGCATCTCAAATAAAGATTGATAATGAGTCAAATGGCTTGAATCTGTTTTTTCCACAATTGTTTCACTCATTAAATCATGCTTAGTAACAAGTTAAGTGGCTCCCCAATAACTTGCAGACTTTGGCACAGATTGAGTAGCTGATCATCAACCTGACGAAAACGCCGACTCGCTTGTCCCCGAAATGTATCAAAGATACGTTTTACAGAAGCAGAAGATGATGCTTCGCTTTTAATTATTTTATCAAGACGATCGACGTTTTTGAGAAAAGACTCAATCCATCTCTCGTCATCTTTTTTTTCTAAAGCCTGCACCATTTCTTGAATATCGGGCCAGGTTAATCTCAAGTCCTCAATTTCATCATTACTAATATTTGCCTCAATCCGTCGTAATTCATCATCAAGACTTTGCCAATCATTATGATAATGGACAAATTGGTTCAATTGATTATCAAGTTTCATAATTGAAATTTTATTTTCAACAATTCGATTAATGGTTTCCGGTGACAACTCAGATTTTAGCTGAGAGGAAATTGAATCCAACGCCTTGGTCAATTTATCAAAAGGCAAATCAACAGCCGCATCCACTAAACCAACATTTACACGAGGCAACCCCCTATCAATTGCACGATAAAAGTAGCGAAAAGAAGCATCCAGCGACTCTTTGTCTTTGTTTTCAATAGCTGTTCGCATCTCCTCTTTCCCACGAATCAACATAGGCAGCCAATAATCGGCTCGCAACGCAAATCTTGAATCTTCTGCGTTATGCACTAATTCATCAACAGGTTCCTGCAATAATGTCAAATTGGGAATCAATTCAGACCAAACGGCGTCATCATCATCTAATCTGACTCTGTCATTGTGCAAGATCAAGTTGTAAATTGGTTCCATTTCTTGAAACAAGTCATGTTGTTCTTTGTAATATCGAACTTTTTCAATACCAGCTAAGGCTATCTCAAAATCACTCTTAAATTCAGTAACTGCCTTACTAACCACAGGATTTGGCATTGACTCAGCCAACTGAACAAGACCTTGTCCGGCATCTTTTTGTAAATTTTCTGTTGGAGGTAGCGGGGGTTCCATCAACTCAGATGGAATGTCAGGCCATTGCACGCTAGCACGTAACCGAATGCAATGTTCTCTTAATTCGTCCAGCAGAGAATGTCGTCGGCAATGCTTGATTAATGCTCGAATTTTGGCTGGCTTATCGTCACCGGGAAAATCTTTTTCATCAAGCTCAAGGTCAAAAATAAGCCCATTTAATTCGCTAATGCTAAAATATTCTTCCAACAGTTTTCGTAGATGAATATGATATTCCTCATTTTGTGTAGATGTAATGTTCAACGCGATTTCCTTATTAATTGGTTACATAAGTTTTTCTGGCAACTGCACCTTATGTCATTATAGCATAACCACTATACACTTAGCTTATGTGAAAATTCAGGGAAAACGCAAGTGAATATCATTGTGCAAAATGAATTAATCAAAAGTCCTGTTTCTGTGGTGGGGTTTACTATTTTACAGTCTAGATGTTTATAATGTTGTTTACTATATTTCGTGTGTTTACTGTCCATATTTGAAAAAGATTTAAAATTCAACAAATGGGCTTGAGGCAAGGAGTTCCATGGCAACCGTAAAACTTGATATTCCCTATCGATCCCAATGGGATGAGGATGCGAAAGATCATGAGTCTGATTGTGGGCCAACCTGTGTGGCAATGCTGCTAAATGGGTTGGGTGTGGCTATCTCGCCCGATGACGTTTACCAACATATTGGGCCAAAGGGACGGCGACAGTTCACTACGTTTACCGATTTGCGCAATGCAGCATTGGGTGGCGGCAGTTTGACCCTCACTTACAAGCAATATCGCAATCAAACAGAAGCATTTGCTCGTTTATATAACAATATTGACAATGGCAAAGCGTTTATAGCGTTGGTTAAGTATGAACCGTGGCAATCTTTTACTGGTAACAATTTCCGAGGTGGTCATTTTGTAAATGTGGTGGGCTACAGCAGTACCCATATTTTTATACACGATCCGCTGTTTGGTTTATGGGCGCAGCGTGAAACAGGCAATTATTACAAGATCACAAATCGACGATTTATGCTGGGCTGGGGTGGGTTTCCCATCACTGAAAACCCCAATTATGCTTGTTTAGTCGCTGACAAAGCGATTCCGTTCTTGCGCAAACCACGTGAGGAACCTGAAACGCCTGTAGAAATGCCTGAGATTGACGACGAGTTGCGACGCCGGATTGTTTCGCTGGCGGCGTTTGAAGGGGAATTGACGCCGGATTTAGAGGATTTAGAAACGGCCGTTTACTGGACAACACACGTCGGTAACTGGGCCAAAGAAACTAAATTGCATATCGTCAAATCTGGTGACACTTACAGCTCCTTGTCCATCAAATATTACGGAAATCCATCTTTATGGCGGGCCATCCAAAAATATAACCTTCTACCTAACACGTTCCTTTTCATCGGACAGCGGCTGCATATTCCACTTCCGGGCGCAGAAGTGGAAGAAGCCGAAGTTGGCCCAAACGCACCGGCTGTGGCAGAACCAGAAGTGACCGTTGCATTACCAGGGCATGGAGGGCCAGACCCGACAGGCGTGGTCAAGTTCTCGAATCGGAAAAGACCCATCGCCCTATGAGCGAAAGATCGGTAACTGCCCTATAATCATTGTGAAATGAATTTACGAGCGAGATTAGGCATTCTTCCATTTTTATTACTGGGCATTGGCTTGTTTGGCATCGGTTTATATACCATGACCTATATTGTCAACAGTTGGTGGCCACTCGACGTAACCCGCATTGATTTGATTCGAGCAACGGCGCTGGATCAAATCGATGCCGCATCTATTCTGGAAGCTGCAAATATTGAGATCATTCTCGTTTTGTTAGGGAGTGTGGTACTGACGATGACGGGGTTTTCATTACCGCTGGCGTATTTACTCAATAAGCGGTTGAATATGTATGCAAATAAACAGCTAGGACAATCAGAATCGCCTCGATTTTTAGTAACCTTGCGTCAATCAATGGCGGCTGGTTTTTGGGTGGCGTTTTGCCTCTGGCTGCAAATGAATCGCGCCTTTGGCATTGCCGTCGCCTTATTGGTCGCCGGTGTATTGATTTTATTCGAATTTCTGCTGCAAATTCGTACCCGAGCAGCAGGGATGAGAGGGTGAATTAGAAACGAGAAACAAAAAACGGAAAACGGAAAACAGATTACTGACCACCGAGTACTATTACCGAAAAGTGACGGATACGATTATCAAAAAACAAGATTTACTACGTGAGTTGCCAGGAGTAGACCAGTTGCTGCAAGAAACGGCGGCTTTGGCGTTGGTTGGTGAATACGGCCGTTCTCTCACGGTAGAAGCTATTCGTCAAGCGATTGCAGATGTACGTAGTGGCATTCTGGCAGGGCAACAAGTTGTGGCACCACCCGCGTCTGGCATTTTACACGATGCCCGTGTTTGGCTCGATGCGTTATTAGCACCAACGCTGAAACCGGTGATCAACGGTACGGGCGTGATTATTCATACCAATTTAGGCCGTGCGCCACTGAGTCAAGAGACGATTGCAGCGATAACGGCCGTTTCCGCAGGCTACGCCACCCTCGAATACGATCTCGCATCCGGCAACCGCGGCTCCCGCAGCATTCACGCCGAAGAACTGCTGATCCGCATCACGGGCACCGAAGCGGCACTGGTCGTAAACAACAACGCAGCCGCCGTTGTCCTCATGTTAAATGCCCTCTGCCAAGGACGCGAAGTCATCATTAGCCGGGGGCAATTGGTAGAAATCGGCGGCGGCTTCCGTCTA
>QQUD01000917.1 GCA_008501785.1 Chloroflexota bacterium | reverse complement strand
GCCCCAAGCCTCCGACAATTATCACTACTCAAAATGGGATTGGCATTGAAAAGATATTAGTAGATCAATTTGGGGCACAGCAAGTTATTGCAGGCTCCTTTACGATTGCACTTTCTAAAGAAGCGACCAACCAAATTGTTGCCGAAAACGATGGTGGCTTTGCGCTGGCACCGACCCAGTCCGGTCAAAAAATCAAAGAGTGGGTCAAACTTTTTAAAGAAGCGGACATAGATTCAGTTCGTATCAAGAATTATCAGTCGATGAAATGGTCCAAAGCGCTGCTCAATATTGTTGGCAATGCATCATCGGCTATTTTGAACCGTCCCCCTGGCGTTATTTACAAATCAAATGCTATGTTTGAGCTAGAAATGCGCATGATTGAGGAAACGCTAGATATTATGCAGGCGCGTAAGCTAAAGGTGATTAATTTACCTGGTTGGTCGGCAACACAGCTTTCATTCTCTGTGCGTCGCTTGCCAAAGCCGCTCATCAAGCCATTCTTAACCAATATTGTTTCTGGCGGACGTGGAGATAAAATGCCGTCGTTTTATATTGATTTGAATTCAGGCAAAGGGAAAAACGAGGTGCTTTTCCATAACGGTGCTATTGCCAGAGCGGGCCGAGCTGTGAATATCCCAGCCCCTGTGAATGCAGCTTATTCAGATGTGCTGCTTAAGCTAGCCCGTGAAGAGTATGACTGGCGAGATTTTGATGGGAAGCCAAAACGTCTCTATGCTGAAGTGCGCCGGTGGGAAAAAGCATTACGTTATTAAACTCAATTGTGAATAAAACGTGAAACAATAGCCATTTGGTGCTATTCGATTACTCAAAACCGTCAGATTTTTTGCGAGAAGTTCACATTAAAGTGAATATTACATTCAGTTGAGTGTCACCCGATCTAAAAAAAAGAAACCGCAAGTTATTCTGAATTGAACTGTGTCGCAGCTAATCGGGGATTAAAGGGCAGCAAGATTCGTTCACTAACTTGTCGTTTCTTTTTTATTTTTGTTTGTTAGGGATGATTTTCCTTTCGTTACCTTCAACCTTTGCGTAAAACATCTGTAAAGTACCAAAATAAAATAAATAGGGAGAAAATGTATGTTTGATTTACGTCAGCGCAAAAACGGCCGTCCGCTATTGGTTGGGCATCGGGGAGCTATGGCAGTTGCGCCGGAAAACACGATGCGCTCATTTGAAGCAGGTTTGGCGGGAGGAGCCGATATTCTTGAGCTTGATGTGCAGTTAACGGCCGATAAGCAGGTCGTCATTTTCCATGATAATGATTTATTAAACAAAACTGGGGTCGCAAATAGAATTGGAGAAGTCAAAGCTGATTTCATCCGCACCCTAGAAGTTGGCAGCTACTTTGACGAACAATTTACCGGTGAACCTATCCCATTCCTGCAAGAAGTGCTTGCGTGGGCCAAAGGGCGGGTGACGCTCATGATCGAGTTAAAGCATGGCCCTGTGTTTGAGCCTGAATTGGACAAAACCACTGTGCAGTTAATTGAAGATTATGGAATGGAAGACGAAGTAATCATCACCAGTTTTGACCAATATGCATTGCAGCGTGTCAAGCAGCTTAACACAAACATTACCACCAGCTTTATCTATATTGCCCGTGTGCGCAATCCGCTGAGTATGGTAGATGGGCTTGCGTTAGATGCGCTCAGTCCCGCCACAGATTTCCTTTCGCCTGAAGATGTGAAATTGATGCAAAATGCTGGGTATGCGTGTAGTCCTGGAGGCTTATGGTGGGATTATCCGACACTCATTTCCTGGGGGGTCGATAGCATTAGCAGTAATGATCCGGCATCTGTCTGGGATACAGTGGATCGGTGAACGGTGAACGGTAATCGGTTATGCGCTTACCGGAGTATTGCAACGATTTGTGGGGACAAAATATCTGCCGCACCCGCCGATGGCTGAAGCCCCTGGCTACGAGGTGGAAGGCCCTCCGGGTCTGACTTGTTCTTAGCCCTGAAAGGGCTTTCATCTCGTAGATGGGGCGTTCACGCCTCATCGAAGGTGGCAAATTATCGTCTGTTCATTTGTCCCCACGATTTCTTGTTATACTCCGCTTACCGTTTACTGTTTACAAATCCCCTGCCGATAGCGTAAAGTAAAACGTACTGCCTTCTCCTGCTTCGCTGATGATACCCACTGTGCCGTCTAATTTTTCGATGATGCGGCGTACAATGGATAACCCTAAGCCGTGTCCACTAATGCGAGCTTTTTGCAGCCGCGTGAAGGGTGTGAACAATAATGATTGTTCTTCAGGTGTGAGACCACGGCCGTTATCCTTGACCCAAAATTGGATGGTGTTGTTTGGCAAAGTTGTGGCCCCAAGCTCAATCTTTGGTGGCGTTCCCCCGTATTTGATTGCATTGCTAATGTAATTTTCCCATACTTCTTCTATCCAACCGGGATGCCCTAATGCAACAGGCCAACTTGTGGGCACAATTATTTCAGCGCGGGTTTCTTTGATTTTTTGCTCGAGGCGCTGCATGGCTGCATCCACCAGTGCTGCGGTGTCCAAAGGCTCG
>QQUD01000026.1 GCA_008501785.1 Chloroflexota bacterium | reverse complement strand
GCGGGATGGTGAGGACAGTTACCATGTGTTTCCCGGTGGCCGACGCGAAGACGGAGAATCTGTCTTGGAAACACTTGAACGCGAACTTTTGGAAGAAACTGGTTGGTCGATTACCAATCCCAAATTCTTTGGTTTTGCCCATTTTCATCACCTTGCGCCAAAAGTCCCAGATTATCCATACCCGTATCCGGATTTTTTCCAATTATGCTTTACTGCCGAAGCAGATCAGCATTTTCCAGATAAACAAGTACTTGAAAAATACGTATTGGAATCTTTTCTAGCAACCATACCTGAAGCCAAGCAGTTGAACCTAGATAATAGTCAAAAAGCACTGTTGGATTTGATTGCATCTTAAACCCAGGAGCATTCTATGAGACCTGTAAGCATCGTTGGCATTGGTCAAGTTCCCGTCCAAAAGCACTACCCTGAAACTTTGCGCGAGTTGGGAGCCAGGGTGGTCCAGTTGGCAATGGCTGATGCCGGGGTAGATGCTGTTGACGCCCTGTTTGCCGGGAATATGCTGAGTGATGAACTGCAAAGTCAGAAGCATATCGCGGCGCTTGTGGCAGATGAAGCTGGTTTGGAAGGGGTGGAAGCGCTGCAAGTGCGGGCGGCCACGGCAACTGGCGCAGCGGCTTTGCGCATGGCGTTTTTTGCGGTTAGCAGCGGTGAGGCGGATTTGGCGATTGCGGTGGGTGTGGAGAAGATGAGTGAAGGTATTGCTACCCCTGCATTGGCAAAAGCATTGGATTCGCGGCAAGAAGTGCCTACTGGAGCGACATTGATCAGCAAAAATGCGGAGTTAATGCGGCTCTACCAGCAAACATACCGGGTGCCGCCAGATGGTTTGGCCCACTTTTCGGTGAATGCACACCAAAATGCGTTGACGAACCCGATTGCGCTGTTTCATAAACCGGTAACGGCCGTTGACATCATGGCCTCGCGCATCATCGCCGACCCGATTCGGCTGTTTGATTGTTCGCCAATATGTGATGGGGCGGCGGCGGTGGTGCTGGCTCCAACAGAGCAGGCAGGCAGCTATACCGATGCGCCAGTTAAGATTTTGGCTTCGAGCGTGGCGACCGATCGCTTTCGCATCGCAGATCGGAGTCACCCGCTTGTGCTGCACGCATCTCGTTTAGCGGTGGAAAAGGCGTTTCAACAATCGGGTATTACGCACACAGATGTGTCGCTGTTTGAAGTGCATGATGCGTTTAGCATAATGGCGTGTTTGCTGTTGGAGGCAACGGGGTTTGCCAGACCAGGTGAGGGGTGGTTGATGGCCAGGGATGGGGAGATTGGAAGGAACGGCCGTTTGCCTCTCTCAACCCTCGGTGGTCTCAAAGCACGAGGGCATCCCATTGGCGCAACCGCCCTGTACCAAACGTGTGAAATTGTGCAGCAGCTCACATATCGTGCCGGACCGAATCAGGTTGAAAATGCACAGATTGGTTTACTCCAAAGTGTGGGCGGTGCGGCGGTGACGGTGCTGACGCATATTTTGGGCGTGTAGTCTCCAAAACCCTCAGCCTAAATCTCGCACATTCATTTGAATACCTGATTGGTATTAAAATAAGCCGCGCATAATGAGCATGAAGCCGAAGAGGGCGATGGGGACACCAATCAGTGCGCCAACGATGGTCAAGCTCAACACAATCCCGACAATAATCAGGACTAATCCCAATACAATGGCTACTAGCCGTCCCGTTAATCCTAAAATAGCGGTGAGCAAACGCCAGATGGCGTAGAAGGGCCATAATAGCAAGGGTACTCGTTTAGTTTCTGAGTGTGACATGTTTATCTCCGTGTGAAAACGGCCGTTTTCATCATAAACTCGTTGCATCATTTCGTGGAGGACCGTTCATTAAATTAGGAAAAAGGATGTGTTATTAGTTAAAGGCAATGTATAATTACTCATGGAGCGCTAATCCTAACTTGATTGCCTTCTTAAAAAAGAAAAAACTTTTGAGTCATGGTGCTAACCAGGCGCCATGTTCACACATGACAAGGAGTAATATCGTTCATGACCAACGCTATCTACCTCACTACAAGTGAGCCATACAGCGGCAAGTCTCTGGTGTCATTGGGCATCACAGAGCTTTTGCTACGCCGCACACCAAAGGTTGGTATCTTCCGCCCCGTTATCGAAGTGCCTCCAGATAAAGGATGCGACAAGAACATAGAATTACTCATATCCTATTTTAACCTGGATATCGAGTATGAGAATACGTACGCTTTTTACCGCCACCAGGCATCGAGCTTGATCGCTGAAGGGCGATTTGATGATATGTTGGACACTATCATTGAAAAATATAAGGTATTGGAAGAGACTTGTGATTTTGTGCTCTGCATCGGTTCAGATTTTGAAGAAGGGGGCACCGCTGTCGAATTTAACATTAATGCCGAAATCGCCCACAACTTGGGCAGTCCAGTCTTGCTCGTCACCAGTGGCGCTAACCAGACAGTTGATGAAATTTTCAATGAAGTCAAAATTACCAGCGAAGCCTTCAAAGAAAGTGGCTGCCAAATTCTCGGTGCGATCGTGAATCGCACCGATCCAGCAATTGTTGATGATTTATTGGCGGCGATGGGAGATGAATTGCCTGATACACATGCGATGCTATCTGTGATTCCTGCCCATGAAATGCTCAGCAGCCCCACCGTTAAAGAAATAGCCGACAGCATGGATGCCCAAGTGCTTTACGGCGCTGAACGGTTAGAAAATCTAGCTTATCATGTGCTTATAATTGCCATGAAAATTTCCAATTATTTGCCCCATTTGCGCCGTGATTCACTGCTGATAACCCCTGGAGATCGCTCTGATGTGATTCTTAGCGCCTTGCAAGCACACCAGTCGCAAACTTACCCAAAGATTGCGGGGATACTCCTCACGGGCGGGCTGAAACCGCCAGAACCTGTGGACCGTCTCTTAACCGGTCTGAACGACATCTTACCAATCCTGTCGGTACCGGAAGATACCTACCAGACGGCTATGCGCCTTGGCAAGGTTCGTTCTTACATTACGGCAGATGCCTATACTAAGGTTCGCCTCAGTCTCCGGCTTTTCACCCGCCATGTGGATACCGTTGCTCTGGAAAACCAGTTAGCCAATTTGCCCGATCAGGGTATCACACCGCGCATGTTTATTTACAATCTGGTTCAGCAGGCTAAGTCAAATAAACAACATATTGTGTTACCAGAAGGAAATGATGAACGCATTCTGAAAGCAGCTGCCTCTCTCAAACGCCACGATGTGGTTGACATAACTTTGCTGGGTGATCCCGAAGAGGTGAAAACCTTAATTTACAATCTAGGTCTGACGCGCGAATTAGGTGATGTTCCAGTTGTCAATCCTGTCAATTCGCCTCACTACGAAGATTACGCGAAAACGCTTTTGGAATTGCGCCAGCACAAGGGCATCACCTTAGACATGGCTCTTGATCAGATGGTTGACGTTTCCTATTTCGGCACCATGATGGTGTACAAGGGACATGCGGATGGCATGGTCTCCGGTGCAGCGCACACCACGTTACATACAATTCGACCCGCCCTTCAATTTGTGAAGACAAAACCTGGCGTCTCGGTCGTATCTTCGGTGTTCTTCATGGCACTATCAGATCGCGTGCTGGTTTATGGTGACTGTGCGGTCAATCCAAATCCCGATGCAGAAGGTTTGGCGGCAATTGCTACCACTTCTGCCGACACGGCTCAGCAATTCGGCATTTTCCCGCGTGTAGCTATGCTATCTTACTCATCTGGTTCGTCGGGCATTGGCGCTGATGTGGAAGTTGTGCGCCAGGCGACGAAGCTGGCGCAAGAACGCCGGCCTGAACTAAAAATTGATGGCCCTATCCAGTACGATGCTGCTGTCGCGCATGACGTTGCCACCAAGAAAATGCCTGAGTCGGAAGTCGCTGGCAAGGCAACCGTGTTTATATTCCCGGACCTCAATACCGGCAATAACACCTATAAAGCGGTGCAACGCGAAACAGGTGCTATTGCTATTGGTCCTGTCATGCAAGGCTTGAATAAGCCCGTCAACGATCTCAGTCGAGGTTGTACAGTGGAAGATATATTTAACACGGTGGCCATAACGGCCATTCAGGCACAAGCAGAATAGTCTACTATTGATGTAAAAAGGTAAGTCTGTTGCCGAGTGGGCGATCTATTTCCATAATAAGCACCCGGCAACTTTTTGACAATAAATCGCAAAAATCTTATGAATATACTCGTTATCAACTCAGGTAGTTCCTCGATAAAGTATCAACTCTTTAACGGCCGTTCTCTGGTCAATTTGGCTTCTGGTGTTGTGGAAAGAATCGGCGAACCTTCTAGCCGTGTCAAGCACACCGCATTGCGCGGGTCGGAACCCAACAGCCGTACCTTGGAAAACATCCAAATTCCTAACCACCAACAGGGTCTCTCGATCATGATTGAGCTTTTGCTAGATTCCGACATTGGCGTCATTGAGTCGCCGCAGGAAATCGATGCAATTGGCCATCGTGTGGTCCATGGAGGAGAGCATTTCAGTCAGCCCACGGTCATCAATGATGCGGTCAAAGAGGCCATTGAAAAGCTGATCCCGCTGGCACCTCTGCATAATCCGGCCAATCTCACTGGCATCACGGTTGCCCAAGAACTGTTTCCCTCGGCAGTCCAGGTAGCGGTGTTTGACACTGCTTTTCACCAGACAATGCCTGCCAAAGCTTATCGCTATGCAGTGCCGCCTAAACTTTATGAAGAGCATGGTGTCCGGGTTTACGGTTTTCATGGCACTTCGCACCTCTATGTAACCAAGCAGGCCGCTAAATATTTGGAGCAGTCGCCAGCGGACACCAATTTTATCACCGCTCATTTAGGGAACGGTGCCAGTATAACGGCCGTTAAAGGTGGCCAATCCATCGACACTTCCATGGGCTTCAGTCCGCTGGCTGGGTTGATAATGGGCACGCGCAGCGGTGACATCGATCCGGCGTTGCCTTACTTTTTGGGTACGGCTCTGGACATGTCTTTTGCTGAGATTGACCAATTGTTGAACAAGAAAAGTGGTATGCTCGGTTTAACCGGACAGAATGACATGCGCGATATTGGAGAACGTTATTTGAATGGCGATGCTGAGGCCAAACTGGCGATGGATATGTATGCTTATCGCATCAAAAAATATATTGGAGCCTATATGGCTGCGCTTGGCCGTGTAGATGCCCTCGTATTCACCGCCGGGGCTGGTGAGAACAATGGCCTTGTGCGTCAACTCGTCTGCCAGGGACTCGATCAATCGGGCATTGTCTTGGATTTGCAGAAAAACAAACAGGGTAAGATTGGTGCCATCACCGAGATCCAGGCCGAGGGCAGCGCTACGAAAATCTTAATCGTATCCACGAATGAAGAACTCGAGATTGCGCAACAGACACAAGAGGTTTTAGAAACACAGAAATTGTAAATGGTGAATAGTGAATTGCGAATGGTGAATGAAAAGAAGTCTCGCGTGGAAAGGCGGTTCTTTGCATTTACCATTCACCATTTACCATTGCGGTTTATCCGCGTTAGGTTTTTATGCGTTTTGTTGTCACTTCATAAACTGTGATCCTGCTTTGTGAGCGGTGTGCAGGAAGTTGAGTAATTTTGCGTGGGGATCGGTGGCTGAAACCAGGGATTGATAGGGCAAAATAGCGGCCGTAAAGCCTTCGGTGTGCCAATAGGCGTCGGTGGGCAGTGGCTGTTGGGTGAATGGGTCTGGTGTGGGATAGGCGGTGGCGTAGAAATAGGGTTCGGCAATGCTGCTGTCGCCGGTGGAGAAGCCGAAGTTCATTTGTTCGTCGGCGTTTTCTTCGTTGGCGGGGTCTTGCCCAGGAATGAGGCGACCAGAGAACCAGACAACGGCGAGGTCGAAGTGGTGGGGCCAGAGCTGTACGGGGCTGCTTTCTTCGCGGAAACTGTGTTTGAAGGTTTTGAGGGCGACGTCGATTTGGGAAAGCGCTTGCCAAAAGGTGGAAACGGCCGTTTCATCATACCCCCCCGCCGTATCATCTGCAAACAAAGTCCGATCAATTTCAGGTTTGATATTCAATTCAGCTAACGCATCGAGCACTTCTGTACAAAAAGCAGACGCCGATTGACCTTGCAGCGGAATTTCATGCCGTTCGCCGTGACTGGTGAGAATGATTAGACGGTGAATGGTAAAGTCTAAAATGAGTTGAACCGTTTTGTTGCCAGCAGGGATGGGGGTGGTGGAAATGCCGACAGAAATGATGCGCAAACTGACATGCCACCAATGCTTTTGTTTCGGGGTCATTGCTCTGCGAATTTTACCTAGTAGCTGTGCATAAACAGTGATTGTATCGCGGGTAGCTTGCCAGTTATCCAAAGGAATTGGTGGAAAAATTTGGTTCGACATAAAAAAACCTCCCAATCGTCAATCTAAACGTTTTAGGTGTAACGCACTTTGCAAATTAAAACAGGTATTGGTGTAGGGCAGTGCCTTGTGCCTGCCCAGTCTGGGCGACCACAAGGGTCCGCCCCTACAATTACCTGTACTAATTTTTCAATTTGTAAAAAAGTGCATCGCATCCGTGGTAAATTACTATAATTGTCCGGCGGAGCTGATTATTTCAACAATACTGGGACCATTATACGCGATTGCGGTGGCGAGTGCGTCACGTAAATCGTCGGCTTGTTCTACGCGAATGCCTAAACCGCCACAGTTTTTAGCATATTCGGCAAAGTTCGGGTTGACGAGGCTGGTTTGCCAGACGTGGAAGTTGCCGCCACGCTGCTCGCGGCTGATTTTGGCGAGTTCGGAGTTGTTGAGCAGCACGAGGGTGATGGGCATGTTGTATTTAACGGCCGTTGTAAACTCCGCCATGTATTGACCAAATCCACCGTCTCCAGCCACAGCGATAATTTTGCGTTTAGGCGCTGCTGCCCATGCTCCCATCGCAGCCGGAAACGCAAAGCCAATCGAACCGAGGTAGCCAGACATGAGCACGTCTTGCTGTTTTGACTCAAAGTACATGCCAAAACTGTATGCATTGTTGCCCACATCTACGGTGATAATGGCATCTTCTGGCACAACTTCGGCCAGCTCTTGCATGATGTAGGCGTTTGGTAAACGGCCGTCTTTGCCAACCGTATGCGCGCGTTTTTTCTTTTCAGTGCGCCAATTTTTCCAGAGCCGTGCCACATAGTCACGCCGATCAGGATGGGATTGTGAGTTTACCTGTTCGTGCAGCAAAGCAATGGTTGTGCCAATCTCACCCCAGAGCGGTACGTCAACTTCGTGGAATTTGCCGAGCATCATGCGGTCAAAATCGACCTGAATGATGGGGCGTTTGGTGGTGATGCTGGTGTGGTTGCTGAAGCTGGCACCAAGCACAATCAGCAAGTCTGAGCGGGTCATGGTGGCGCTGGCAACAGGCGTGCCGCTGCGTCCCAACACGCCACAGGCCAGCGGGTGATTATCGGGGATCATGCCCTTCGCTTTAAAGGTGGTGATGATGGGTGCATCGATTTTTTCGGCAAAGGCTAGAATTTGGTTTCGAAACGGCCGTGCGCCATTTCCGACAATGATGCCAGGGCGTTTGGCTTGGTTGAGCATGGTGACGGCGCGGTTGAGGTCTGTTTGTGGCGGTGTGATGTTGGGAGGGGCAATACGGCCGTTTTTCACATGTGACTTTTCCTTCTCATTGGCAGGCATCGTTTGCACTTCGTCAGGAAAAATGAGATGTCCAACATCACGTTTGATAATGGCATGTTTCAATGCTAACGCGATCAACTCTGTAGCATTTTCTGGCCGCAGCACCGTTTGGCTCCAGGCTGCAACAGCATTAAACGCATCGGCCAGCGGCACTTCTTGGAAAGCGCCAGGTCCTAAAACCTGTGTATTCACCTGGCCAGTCAATGCTAAAATCGGAACACGATCTACTTTGGCATCCCATAATCCAGTGAGCAGATTGGTCGCACCAGGACCGGCAATGCTGAAGCAGGCAGCAGGTCGCCCTGTTAGCTTTGCGTAACCACTGGCTGCAAATGCTCCAGCCCCCTCATGGCGAATGCCGAAATAATTTAGACGCCCTTGTTTTTCTGCTTTGTAAAAAGCATCTGCCACGCCTAAATTGGAATGACCCACCATGCCAAACACTGTGTCCACGCCCCACTCGATCATCACATCAACCATTTGGTCCATCAAAGTTTGTGCATGGGGTGGCTCTTCAACCCCGACATACACACCATCTTCTCGTAGCTCAACTGCATATGAAGGTACGGGGGGATCATCATATTCGGGTGGCGTTGCGCCTGTTTGGGGGTCATATTCCCATGCGTGCCAGGGGCAGACCACACATCCATTTTCAATAAAGCCATCACCTAGCGGTCCGCCTTGATGGGCACATTTATTGGATATGGCACCATACCCTTTTTCGGTTCTTGTGAGGCAAATAGAATGATGTCCGGCTTGGACAGTGGTCACGCGACCTTCTTCTAAAAGATCAGCACTTCCCACACGATACCAGTTTAATGATTGGTCAGATGTTTGTGACATATATTGGCGATCTCCTTTTTTAGCAGTAAATGATGAGCTGAAATTAATTGAAAGGGTTGTTTTATGGACGGTGTGGTCATTGGCAAACTTACATTTAGGGTAAATGAAATCGCTAATTGATTCAAGATGTGTGTGAATTGAGGGTGTGTATGGGTATACTAAAGCTATGAGTGATATTCAATTATTTATGGTGGTGGAAGATGTATTACGGCCGTTACCCATCCCCCAAAATGCAACCGCATTTTATCAACTGTACGACGGGCTGCCAGTTGGTGTATATTCGGCGCTGCGCACCTATGAACAAAATAAATTCTTATGGCTAGATGACCACATTCAGCGGATGGTACGATCACTGAATTTACTAGGATGGCAGTGCAAACTTGATGAAGGCAAATTGCGGCGCGGCTTGCACGAAGCCGCCACAAAATTTCCATTTCCAGAAGCTAGAGTCCGTTTCGATTTGTTAGCCGAGCCGCTGCATCATGAAGGCTATGAAAGCCGGATTTTGATTGCAATGATGCCGTTTGCTGGCATCCCACCGCACTATTATGCTGAAGGGGTCAAAGTCGATTTTGCCGCATCGCTGCAGCGGGAAACGCCTTTGGCAAAAACGGCCGATTTTGCCGTTGTGCGCGGGTCCCTTGCCAATGACAAAGATGTTTATGAGCATCTATTGGTTGATCCAGCTGGCCACATTTTGGAAGGGACTGGCTCAAATTTTATAGGTGTGCAAAGTGGCACAGTTTACACGGCAGCAAAAGGTGTTTTAGAAGGTGTTACGCTCAAAATGATTTTGTCGCTGTTAGATGACTTGAATATTCCATTATCTTTGCAACCGGTGCATGTTGAACAAATAGCGTCGTTAGATGAAGCAGGTTTGTGCAGCTCGTCGCGGGCATTGATTCCGATTGTACAGATTGGGGAAGCGGTGGTGGGAAACGGCCGTCCTGGCCCCATTTGCCAGCGAATTTTGACGGCTTATCGGGACTATGTGAGGGGGGATGTGAAAACGGCCGTTTAACAATTCCTTACACTTCGTAAAATCTGGCACATATGATGTTTGTCTAAAGCATTGATGAAGTAAATCATTCATTTTTCCTCAAAATCCCTTTAAAATCTTCCTCTGGAAGAAGAAGTAAAACTCTTCAGTTTGGAGTTTAGCAAATTATGTATATGGCTTGTTATTGTGGAAAAGATGTGTCATCATAGGTGAGATATGGATGTACCAAACGAATTACTTGAAGAATTAAGCCTCACCTTATTTGACATAGGCGCAATTCAGCTAGGGAAGTTTCGGCTGCATAGTGGGCGCACCTCCCGTGTTTATCTAGATTTACGGTTGTTAGTTTCTTATCCCCAAGCGCTGCGATTAGTTACCGAAGCCTATCAACATGTTTTGCAAAACATGACGTTTGATCTGTTAGCTGCACCCCCATTGGCCGGATTACCCATCGGTACATCTTTGTGTCTAGCAATGGACAAACCTCTAATCTACCCTCGTAAGACTGCCAAAAGTTATGGAACCGGCAAATCAATAGAAGGTCACTATCAGGTAGGACAATCTGCCGTGATTGTTGATGATGTGATTACATCTGGCGATAGCATCCTGCAAGCCATCGTTTCATTAAAAACAGCCGGTCTTCAAGTAACAGACGCGGTTGTTTTGATTGATAGAGAGCAGGGGGGCGTCAATAGTATGCAGGAACAAGGGTATACCGCCACCGCAGCAATGACAATCAGTCAAGTGATGGCAGTGCTAGAAAGACGAGAACGCATTACTGCAAAAGAGCGCTCAAAAGTCCTGAAATCCCTGAACATTGCATAACTTGATCTTCCA
>QQUD01000140.1 GCA_008501785.1 Chloroflexota bacterium | reverse complement strand
CCCTACTACATATTCTCTGATTCACATGTTAAATTAAATTCGAACTGTGACACGCACGAGTTGGACCTGCCCGTCGCGGTTGAAAATATGTTGGGTCGTTGTGTTATCGAGACAATTGTTTGGCATTGTTGTAGAACGGCCGTTTCTAAAAACCACTTCTACTTCCTCTTTCTCGCCTCGTTTATACACAACTGGCGTCTGACAAATTGTAAATGCTAGCGAATCAGGTGGCAATGATAAGGATTGAGTATCCCCGTCTATGTTGACATAACTGAGCGTGCTGGCATTTTGCAAAAATTCACCTTTTCGTAGCAGCGTTGGCGTAAAACAGAGCTTGCCATCATGCATTGACACGCCAAGTTCACCTAGCCTGGTCAAGATTTCTTCCTTTACTTGACCGGTCATGCCCGGTTGACGTGCGCCGCTGCCCATTGGTGTGTGCGAGTAAGGGTCTGTTGGAAATGCACCATACACATCAGGCGTTTTGTTAAACCCAATGCCGGCCCGAATGTCGTAATAGGCTGTGTTCAATGCATCGATAACAGCTGCATTGGCTCCTTCACTCACGGCTTGTTGATAATATTCCTGTGCCGCCAACAGCAGTTTGGAAACCATGTGCCAGTAAACACTGCCCAATCCTTCATAACCAAAAAATGTGCCAGACCGGCCCGTAAAAGCATGATGATCGAATGTCGCTTCAAACAATTCCAATATAAAATCACGTTCAGCAGCAACCAACTCGGTATACGCCGGTTTTTGCGCCAGCTTATCCAACGCCTCGTTAACATTGCCAGCATTGCGAAAACGGCCGTTAAAGTGATACACATCTGCCTCATCACAAACCAACAAACGAATATCACCCGCAGCCGCAAGCGCCTGCACCAGCGATGAATCAGCCACCTGTTCCGCAGATACATTGTTTTTCTGTAAGAAACCAGGTAGTTTTCGATTCGGGTACAGCATGTACGAATGCTGATCAGCTCGATACAGATCGCTTTCACGCAAGTTTTGCAACAGTGCCAGCGCCTCATCCGATGCTAACATGCCCGACGACAATATGGCTACCTGCCCTTCCAACATCAAATATAAATTTTCTACAGCAGCACCCTGTTCATCAAGACGTAGAATATTGTAGGTGTGCGCCAGTCCATCCGTTCGCCAATTGGCCTGCAATGTTTGCTCGATGTAAGTTTGAGCCAGCGCCAGAAAATCACGTAATGCGGAGGCTGTAATCTCTGCTTGTGTCGTGGAAATGCCTTCTTGATAGATAGTTGCGCGGTAGTTGGTAACGGCCGTTCCCAAATCATCCATAATCCTGCGTCGCGCCTCGTCAGTGAACCCATTCTCCAAATTAGGCTGGTAGAGCATAAAGATTGTCTGTACGTCATTGAGAAGTGTAGAAACGGCCGTATTCACCACAAACGTCCCTTCAACTTCTTGCAACTGCGCTTGCCAAAATGCGATAAACCGCCGCAGGTAAGCCGTCGTCACCACCGAGAGACCCTTGCCCACCAGCGCATTATTTGCATCGTTCCACTCGGGGCGCTGTGTGTTCATCCAAATGCCGCCTTCTGGCACCAGATTGGTTAGCTTTGCCAGCAGCAGCACCAGCAGTTTTTCCACCATCGTCACGTGAATCACGTTTTTATCCGCATCAAGCAGTAAACGGCCGTCTGTGCCTGTGCGGGAAACGGCCGTTTCCACCTCCGCCTCCACATCCCAATCAAAATCAATCGTGTTGTACCAATCCGTAAGCATCTCTTGATACGGCTTTTGCCGGTATGGCACATTGGCATACGCAAAAATGGGCTGCTCCCAAAGCTGTGCCAGCATTCCAGGATGGACCTGTTCCGCAATTTCCAGCAGCTTTTGCAAGTAAATAATCTGGTGATCGCTCCAATATCCAATATTAGCCCACGGATTATCAGGCTCTGGCACTTCCCATTCAATCCCATCACGCGTCACCCGATATGGGTTGTATCCATCAGCCGTTGTTGCGTTCAGAAATTTGGCAATCAATCCTTCCGTGTATGCCGGAAATGCCAATGCTAGTGGCTCCCAATTCTGAAAAATGTCGCGCCAGTTGCCTTGATAATCCAAATTGGCAGACCCATCCGGTTTTTTCAAATTGATAGAAAATTGATTCCAGGGACGGCTCGGGTCGCCATGCCGACGGCTAAACGTCAGCGGCAAATATTCATAACACAAACGAATCAGGTCAGGTTCACCTGTTTGGCCAGCCAAGTCATACAGTTCACGGACACTCATTTGTGCTGGCAGGTTGGCAAACCAATCAGACTGTGCATCAAAAATAGGGCGATTTCGCACCTGCAAAAAGTCGCCCAAATCATCTTTCTCGACTTGATAGCCATTCGCAAAAATGCCGCCGCGCATGATATTGAAGAGCACGTTGGCAAAATGATGTGCGGAGGTTGTTTCTTCTGCGGACGATTGCAATCCGTCAGCCGCAGCTACAAAGTTGAGTAAAACGGCCGTTCCTTGCACAATATCTGCCTTAATTTGTTTTTCGATAACAGCTTGCTCTTGATGCAAAAACCGGGTTAACTTCGTGATGGCCGAACTATCTTGATTCACTTCAGCCACAATGTGCCACTGCTTTTGCTGGCCTGCTGCCAGCTCAAATGTCGATGAAATGAAATAGGCCCCTGCTTTGCCCAGGATGTCGTGTTCGGGAGTGAGAGAACGGCCGTATCTAAACCCATCCACCTGCTCCATACAAAGCAACTGTGTTGGTTTGTCCAACCCAACTTGCCATGCAGTTGTTGCTTTCAGCGATTCACTTGGTTCCGCCTGATCGGTCAGCGTAGCGCTCAGCGCAAAAATGCCTAATCCGGTCTCTGAATCCAGTTCGTTGCGCTTGTACGCATTCAGCAAACTGCTGAATGAAGTCTGTAATGATGTGGTTGCACCATAAGGCAGCAGGTTTTGTAAGCCATCGAGCAGCTCAATTTGACAACCATCATCGCCATCATTGTGCAGCCAGCAAGTGCGCACGAAGCCAAAGCGGTCACTCGTGCGCCACGCCATGCGCAGCGTCAACTGTAAATCGTGATTCACTTCCTCAAAAATGAGCTTGTCGCCATACACATTTTTGTATAAATGGCGCTCACATTGGTACAGACCTGCATAACGACTAGAGAACGGTTCCCAGAGTTGGAAATGCTTGCCCTGAGCATCGCCCCGCTGCACGCGAACAATCGTTTTACTACCCGTTTGTTCGCTGTGTGCCGCAATCTTATCTTCCGTTTCATATGGAAAAAGCGCCGACTCAGCATTGATGCGTCCTGCCGTCAGCCCACCATTACTGGCAATAAACAGCCAATGATCGGCACTGCTTACCAGACTCATAAAAAATGTCGGCATTTGCTCAACATTGGAGATACGATAATACGTTTCCCCTAAATGCTGTACAAAGCTGCCCGTTGCATGTTGTGTACTATCATTAATTGCCGCATTACCAATCAAGATGTTCGTTATTTTATTGCCCATCAGGATAAGCTCCTCTTCAAAAGCAACCTGAAAGCAAGAAGACTTTAGCTGGAACCGTACCGGCCAAAGCCTTCTTGCCTTTCTAATCTGTTAAAAAAGTTCGATGACGAAAGTCATCTGTGCCTTATGGCACGAACTCAAATGCACCTACATCGCAAGCCGCGTCGCGTGCAATGCCGCGCTGATCGGTTGTGGGACAAACGGCCGTATTTGCCGCATCAATCGCCACGCTACCAGCCAGCAGCGCATGTGTCAACGTGGGTCCACCATTGTCAGCTAAACCATCAACGCCGACATTGGCCACAATCTGATCGCTTGCCACAGGTGCGCAAGACCCATCTCTAAAGACATTATTGCCCAATGACGTAAGAACTGCCACAGCAGGACTGCCTTCAATTTGACAATCATAATCCCCATTGTCAGCCACGATGCTGTTTTGCACCGTAACCTCGACAGGTGCGCCAAACGTTGCCACCATCAGACCGCCAGTTGTGCCACCAGGCGCATTATTACCCACAATTGTACTGTTCAAGATGGTGACCACGCCATCCGTGCTAAACATAGCACCGCCATGCCACGCACTTGAGGTGTTGCCGCTAATCGTGCTGTTGACAATGTTTGCATTACCCAACGTGCGCAAACCGCCAGCCACATCCCCAGCCACATTGCCACTTACCGTACTGGCCGTGACATTAATCGTGCTGTTGAAGAAGCCATAGATGCCGCCGCCGGGTTGCCCTAACGTCTCGTTGTTGCTCACTGTACTATGTGTCAGATTCAGCGTCGCGCCATCACCGTTATAGATGCCGCCACCACCAAGTTGGAAGTCTGGCGCACCGCCACTCGATTCTGTGTTATTGGTCACAATCACAGCGTCCAGGTTCAGCACACCAAAGTTCAAGATGCCGCCACCTTGCGGTGCACCAGCACCATCAGCAATGGTCAGATCATTCATGCTTGCAGTCGCACCTGCGTTAATCTGGAAGATACGCGAGGCATTGTTGCCGCTTACGGTTATCCCAGGAGCACCGCTGCCATCAATGGTCACATTGCGATCAACCGTTAGTTGACCCGATGTGAGCGCAATTGTGCCACCAGCCAAACCTGCATCAAAGGTGATCACGCCATCTGGCGCAATCAGGTCAACTGCTTCTCGCAGGGACCCCGCACCACTATCAGCCAGCGTCGTCACGGTCAATGCAGTCGGAGGCGGAATGGGTTTTACGCGTACTTGATCGATCCAAGCTGTACCGGTGCCACCATCGGGTAAGGAAAAACCATACCCCCAAACTTCATTCAGGCCCAGGCCATCATCCGGTGCGCCAGCAGGCTGTTCTGCACTGCGCGTAAAGCTGGTAAACGGGACTTCGATTTGCTGCCAACCGGTGAAATCATCCACAAAGGCTGCTGCAAAACGTTCAGCCGTGTCTGGACCTTGATAGACGCGAATGTAATCAACTGCCATTGACTGCGGCAGCTGCAAGTTTGGATCAATTGTGCCACCAAAGTTGCCACCAATCGCCACATTCAGCAGCAGGAAGACTGGATCATTGAAGACCCACTCGTTTGGTGCCACGTCGGCTGGCATTGCGGTGTGGTAAAGAATGCCATCTACGTACCATTCCATGTAGTCTGGCTGCCATTCAATGGTGAAGGTATGGTAATCGTTGTAGACGGGTTGCCCAAAGTCGTAGACGTTGCCGTAGCTCTGTCCACCGGAGTAGCCGGGACCGTGAATTGTGCCGAAGATTTCGTTTGGCAACCGGCTCACGTACTCCATAAAGTCGATTTCACCCGTTTGTGGCCAACCAACAACGTCGATGTCGGTTCCCAAACTCCAGAAGGCAGGCCAGAGGCCAGCTTCGCCTTCTGGTACACGAATGCGTGACTCAATACGGCCGTAAGCAAACTCAGCCTTGCGCCACGAAATCAGCCGCGCAGAGGTGTAATCACATGGGCCATAGTAACATTCCTGTGAGCCATCAGCTTCACGCACTGTCAGCACCATGTTGCCATTGCCATCTGTCGCTGCATTTGCGGGATCGTCTGTGTAGTATTGGAACTCGTCATTGCCCCAGCCGGGGATGCCGTTGACCGTGCCGTCGCCAAGTTCATAGCTCCAATATTCTGGATTGGGTGGCGTTCCGGCAGGTTCATTAAACTCTTCACTCCAAACCTGGGTCCAGCCTGCTGGACCGGGGTCCGAAGCCCGATTGTCTTTGAGGTGAACTGTCACATCCTCACCGCTGTTGCTGCCGTAATACCAGAATGTGAGCGCCTCACCATGTGACCAATCTTGGCCGATGGCAAAGTCACGGCTAAAGGTAGGTAAAACAACTTCGACATGCTTCAAAGCAACCAATGCTTTGATCCATGCATTACGGTAATGAGAGACGGCTTTAACGGGCTTGCCATTTTCAATATCTTCAGCTGCTTTATCCATCTGTGCCAGAGCTTGGTCAATGTGTCTCGCGTTGCCATCGCTGGCAACTGCCAGATTTATTTCGATCTGTGCCAGGGTTTCTGCTGTCTCAACTAAATCGTCGATAACGAGTTGAATCGCAGCAGAAGGTGCGCCAGTTCTTGCAGAAGCGACACTCAAATTAGTAATTGCAAGGTTGATGCGACTAAAAGCTCGCACCCCTTTTCGGCTATCCAGGTAGTAATCATTGTCCCAATTTGCTGCGCTCAAGCTGCTGTCTAAATGATAACGTGCGCGCTTCAGCCATAAATCGGTAATGTAATTGCCTGACGGAATGAGAGAATCGACATTCGCATGAGCCTCTTCGATGGCAGATAGGGGTGATGTGCCAGCAACCGGGGCTGCTTGCAAGACGGTTTCGACGGCATCTTGGCCGGGGATGGCGTTGGGTGAGGTGGCGGGGATAACGGCCGTTTCCAAGTCCAACGTCCCATTACTCTCCCAAAGAAAAGCACCCCGCTCAAAATCATCCAGCAAATCAGCATCATAAGCATCGTTATCCACAATCGCTGCCGCAGCTTGCAAAGAGAAGCCCGCAGCAACATCAACTGGATTCGTCAGCCGTAAAATGACCCTCTCATCCCCTTCCCACTTCGTGTCATCGAACGTTTCGATTGGGAAAGTTAACTCAGACGCGCCACCATTTACAAAAGTAAGCGTACCAGAAACAGGTGTGTACTCCTGTCCTGGTGTTGCAGAGCCAACCTCAGTGAAGTAATCGACAGATACCTGTGCGGGGTCATCGCTGTTCATGGGGCGGTTTAGCTTCACAATAACATCGCCAGTTGTCCCTTCGTCAATATCATAATTTGCACTTGCAAATGTAACAGCTAGTTCAGGAATTTCGGCAACGCCATAGAGCGAAATATCATCTGCATAAATTGTGAGTTCACCAGGCGTGTTGAGCGTCCCCAAAGCCCACCCATGTACTTGGGTCAGCGTGAAACCATCATTTGGTGCGCCATTTCCAATATCCTTGCGTACAAAGCTGGAGAATGGGAATTCAAAGTACTGCCATCCAGAGAAGTTATCAACCAGGCTAACTGAGAAGCGTTCGGCATCGTCTACTGTGGAACCAGGACTGCGATTGTCAATCACATCTACAAAAACAGTCGTGCCTGAGTTCTGGCCATATAGCCAGAAGCTAAAGCCTTCAAAGCTGCTCCAATCCTGTGGTATCCACGCATCAACTGTCGCGTTCTCAAAAGCATGAACAAAACCCGCAAAGGAGAGCACATCACCAGTGAGCGCTATCACATTATTGCCAGCAGCAGAGCCAGGAACAGATGCTGGCGGCGTATTTGTTGTCGCAATGGAAACAGGGCTGCCATCGCTAAAGGTGAAGAAGCCGACGGGAATGCCATTGCCGTCCGCGCCGCTAGGCAAGCCACTTTCAAAATCATCAACAACCTGAGATTGACCGCTTGAAGTGAATGAAAACTGGTCGAAATCAACTTCCACCACACTGCCAACAGCACCCTGTACACCGGCAACGACAATGACGATTTCGTCGAGATTGCCGTTAAAGGTGCCGTCACCACCGGTAAATTGGTCTGCAAAGCTGCTAACCGGTGCGCTGATCAGAGTCCATTGATCATCAAATGAAGCACTGGTGAATGTTGTATCTAGTCGGAAGGAGTCTTCCGTGCCATTAACCCAACCATCTCCATTCAAATCTTCGCGAATCGTAATTTCGAGTGTGTACTGGTCAACAGTGGCATCACTTTGATTAAGCACCCACACGTTAAACATGGGATCAACTGGTAATGAAACTTGCGCGAGGTCGTCGAAATTCTTAAAAGCGCCGCCATAAAAATCACTGGCGGTTCCTTCGCCCCCCCAGCCAGTGCTGAAGTAGAAGCTGCCTTCTTGTGGTCTATCGCTAAGGGCACCCCCGCCGCCGCCAGCATTATTGCCACCAAAAAAGAACCAATCGGAGGCATCGCCATCTTCAAAATCATCAATAACAGCGTCTGGTACAGCTGCTGCTAAAGAAAGTGGGGCCAGAAAGACTGTTAATAATGTGCCAATCATGGCCAAAGTAAGAATTGCACGGATTTTCTTTTTCATCAATCTTTTTCTTCCTTACAGGAGATGATTTTCATGCCTTGATGCGATGTTATCATCCTGTGCTGTGGGTTCATGGTTAGTGCTGTCAAATCCCCCACCTTCATGCATGGAACCCAATCATTTTGTCTACTATGTTGTTGATATTAGGAATGAATTGTTCGTGTTTTTTCGATAATTTTTCCTCCATGCTTGCAAAACAATGTTTGGTTAAGGGGTTTTCTGGTAAACACGTACATAATCGATGTAGAGATTTTGTGGAAACTCGGTATCCAGGGCAATGGTTCCACCCAATGTGCCACCTAGAGCTAGATTGACAATGATGAAAAAGGGTTGGTCAAAGACCCATTCACGGTCTCCCACTCCGTCCCTACTCAGGTCATAATACATCTCACCATCATAAAACCAGCGAATGCCTTCGAAATCCCACTCAATTGAAAACGTGTGGAAGTCGTCGCCAATGAGGTGTTCTTGTCGGTTCCACTTGGTCAGTCCGCCTGCGCCAGCATAACCAGGCCCATGGACGGTACCAACGACAAGATCAGGCTCCCGCCCGACGTACTCCATGATGTCGATCTCACCAACGTTGGGCCAGTTGCTATCGTTCGGGTTCTCAGTGTTACGTCCAAAATTGTCGCCCAGCATCCAGAAGGCTGGCCATGTCCCAACCCCGTTTGGCACCTTGATACGCGCCTCAATACGGCCGTATTGAAACGCTTGCAGGTCTTGAGTCAGGAGCCGTGCTGATGTGTAGTAGGAATCCTCAAATCGTTCCTGACGAGCTTCGATAACCAGCATGCCATTCTCTACCCGCGCATTTTCCAGGCGATCTGTATAGTATTGAGCTTCACCGTTTCCCCATCCCCATCCGCCAATATCATAGGTCCAGTTAGACCTGTCGATTGTGTCTCCATCAAATTCGTCATGCCAAACGAGTTCCCAGTCTTCGTCTGAAGAAACTGGAATTGAGTCTGGTGTAGGAATGGGCGTAGAGGTTGGAACGGCCGTTGGTGCTGGCGTATTCGTTGGTTGCGGTGCTTTCGTCGGCGTTGGAGGCACAGTTGCTTGCGCTGGCTCTTCTGCCTGACAGCTAACGAATAAAAAGGCGAAACATAGTAATAAAAAAGCTTTGATTTTCATAACTTTTGTCCTGGTGGACTTAACTGGGCTGTGATGCCACCATCAACGTAGATAATTTGCCCTGTGATGTAACTGGCTTCAGGTGAGGCAAGAAAAGCGATAACAGAACTCATTTCGGAGACCAATCCGAATCGCTTGAGGGGGATACGATTGGCTATTTCGGAAACGGCCGTGTTCTCCCCTCCACCCGTCCGATACGTTTTAGTCGCACCCGGCCCAATCGCATTCACCCGGATATTGTATTCCGCTAGATCAATTGCCATTGCTTTTGTCATGGCATTAATCGCGCCTTTGGTGACATCATAAGGAAACGCTTTCCAATGCGCCCTAACAGCACCAACAGATGAAATGTGAATAATATTGCCACCACCAGACGCTTTCATCATTTTTGCTGCCTGGATGGAGCAAAGATAAGGTCCACCAATATTGGTGGCTAGTTGCTGTTCTAATAATGCGCCCTGCTCATCAAGCAAGCGTCCTCTTTCTAAATCGGCCGCATTATTCACCAACAAATCAACCCGATTGAAGGTTTGCTGCGTCATCTTAAAAAGCTGTTCGATGACAGTTGATTGGCTCAAATCTCCCTCAAACGCCAAAACCTGAACGCCTAAATCTTTTAGTGAAGCAGCAGTGGTGGCTAAAGATTCTCCATCAAAATCTGCAATAACAAGCTGCATCCCCTCACGACCCAATCGCAAAGCAATGCCTTGTCCAATCCCTTTTGCACCTCCAGTGATGATTGCGACTTGCCCTTTTAACTCTGGATACCGGGGTTTTATTGATTGGTATTCATCCTTAATTGCCATTGTTTTTATTCCTGGTAAGCGTTCAGTTCCATTGCTTACCTTATTCCCCTCGTTCCACGCTCTGCGTGGAATGCGTTGTTATCAGACGCTCTGCGTCGAGAACGCGGAGCGTTCAGGCAAGCATTCCCACGTAGAACGTGGGAACGAGCGGTGTGACTGAACGGTTACATTCCTAATTGTTATTTTTAATTACGGCCGTACCGGCGTTCCATCAGGGAGACGGGTTTGCGTCCATTGTTCAACGATTTCCTGGCAGGGATACTTTGCAGCCAGCTTTTCATCAATATCAATTCCCAATCCGGGTAAATCATTTGGGTAAAGATAACCATCCACCACTTTGGGCAAACCGGGAAACATCTCGTAATCCAACTCCGGCGGCTGATACCATTCTTGAAT
>QQUD01000342.1 GCA_008501785.1 Chloroflexota bacterium | reverse complement strand
CCAACACGCCCCCCACAAACAGCGATCAAGGGCAGCCACCAGCCACAAATGACAATCAATCCCAACCAATAGCAGGTGAAGGTGGCCCATAAGCCGATGCCGCCGCGCAGCTGGGTGTTAGCGAAGGAGCTTTGCACAGCGCCCTCGGCGAACCCGGACAAGGCCCACCCGATTTTGAAGCCGCCGCCCAGCAGCTTGGCGTCACCGTAGAAGCCCTGCAAGCCGCCCTCGGCGCACCCAACCAACCAAACCCATAGGATATAGCACTGTCATTTCGAACGCAGTCTTCGGAGTGAGAAATCTTGCTTCGTGTCTGTCAGTAATCCTTTGCCTCTAAGCAAGATTCCTCGGAAGACCTCGAAATAACGTGGCAACAGATGCCTAAAAACATCCCAAAACTTTCCCTAACAATTCCTAAACAATTGGACATTATTCTGTTTACAGATATGAACAAATTATTTATTTGTCACCGGGACCTGGGAGGTCCCTCTACGTAAACAATCCTTTGCAGAGAGGCCTCCCAGGCCTCGGCCCTATGCAAGAAGCAAGCATTAACATCATTGAAGGAGCAAATCGTGAAAAAAGAATATTTGAATATTATTGGCATTTTTTTAGTTTTGTTTTTGACAGCTTGTGGCGATGCATCACAAAATGTTGAGCGCAAAGAGCAATTTGCTTTTACAAAATCGGCAAGTGCTTTAGAAAATGAAGGGGGTTCGGCAGAAACGGCCGTTTACCTCCCCCTCATCACCACAAATTCATCTACCGGCAGCACCAGCCTTACGTCGCCCATCCCCGACACCGGCCAAACAAGCTGCTACAACGAAAACGGCCGTGAGATTAGCTGCCCAACATCAACCGAATCCTATTATGGGCAAGACGCCAACTACGAAAGCCGCACGCCATCCTTCCAAAACAACGGCGATGGCACCGCCACTGACTTGAACACCGGCCTCATGTGGCAGCAATCACCCGAACGCGATGGCAACAGCACAATTAACGCCTCTGACAAACTCACCTACAACGAAGCAGTTGCCGCCGCCAGTTCCTCCACGCTTGCTGGGTATAGCGATTGGCGACTGCCCACCATCTCCGAACTCTATTCCCTAATTGACTTCAGTGGCGAAGATGTAAGCGGCTACAACGGAACCGACACATCTGGCCTGAACCCTTTCATCGACACTGACTATTTCGAATTTGGCTACGGCGACACCGGCGCAGGCGAACGCATTATCGATGCCCAATTCGCATCTAGCACAATTTATGTCAGCACCACCATGAACGGGTCCGAGACGATGTTTGGCGTGAATTTGGCAGACGGCCGTATCAAAGGCTACCCCACTAACAACAAAGAATACTACGTCCTCTTTGTACGCGGCAATGAGGATTACGACACCAATACATTAACAGATAACGGCAACGGCACGATCAGCGACAGCGCCACCGGCCTCATGTGGCAGCAAAATGACAGCGGCAGTGGCAAAATTTGGTCGGATGCGCTCACTTATTGCGAAACACTTTCAATCGGTGGTCACGATGATTGGCGATTGCCCAATGCAAAAGCGTTGCAGAGCATTGTGGATTACGGCCGTTCTCCCAACACCACCAACTCAGCCGCCATCGACCCGTTGTTCAACGCTACCCAAATCACTAATGAAGCAGGCCAAGCCGACTATGCCGCCTATTGGACCAGCACCACTCACGCTAACATGTCCCAAGTTCCAGGCGCAAACGCCGCCTACATCACCTTTGGCCGCGCAATGGGATACATGAATGGCTCGTGGATTGATGTTCACGGTGCAGGCGCACAGCGCAGCGACCCCAAAACAGGCGATCCCGACGATTATCCCACCGGTCACGGCCCACAAGGTGATGCCATCCGCATCTACAACTATGTCCGCTGCGTGCGTGATGGCGATGTCACCGTCAATTCGGGCAGTTAAGTAAATGTTTTCAGACACCCTCCCGGAGGTGCGGTACCTCCGGGAGGGTTTGCCCACAATCTTAAAATATTTGAAACAGGTTCTCTATAATTTCCTAACAATTCTCGAGCAAAATTAAAAGCATAGCAATACATAACCACATATTCATAGGGTAATTGCATATTAGATTATCCACCACCTTCGACGAGGCGTGAACGCCCCGTCTACGAGATGGAGAGCTTTTTCAGGGCTAGGATTTTCAGGCCCAGCGGGCCTTCCACCTCGTAGCCAGGGGTTTCCAGCCCTCGGCGGGTCAGCAATATGCGATTACCCTACACATATTCAGGAGTCACTTATGCTTATTCGATATTTACCAGGGTTAACACTAACCGCTATTTTGCTCGTATTATTCATTCCTTCTGCAGGCGCAGTCCAAAATCCTTGGGCTGCACCACCGCTAGCCGACCCATCTAGCACAGAGTCAAATCAAACCGCGCTCGCACAGGCCGATGCCAGCGACGCCTTTTTTGACGACAGCTATGTTCACGAAATTTATCTTACTTTTGACAACGCCGATTATGGCACAGATGGCTGGTACGCTACGCTGTCTGAGAGCCACGCCAATGACGCCGATGA
>QQUD01001018.1 GCA_008501785.1 Chloroflexota bacterium | reverse complement strand
ACCAGCTTGACGTTGATGTGTGCATCTGGATTGGCGGTTTTCAAATCGTAGATGAGCTGTGCCAAGTCTTCAATTGCATAGCTGTCGTGATGAGGTGGCGGTGAAATGAGGCCAACCCCAGGGGTTGAATGGCGCACTTTGGCAATCCAGGGGTACACTTTTTGTCCAGGGAGCTGCCCACCCTCACCGGGCTTGGCACCTTGCGCCATTTTGATTTGAATTTCTTTGGCTTCGGTCAGGTATTGGCTGGTGACACCAAAACGGCCGCTAGCCACCTGCTTAATCGCGCTGTTGCGAGAGTCTCCATTTTCAGAAGGAATGTATCGGTCTGGATCTTCGCCACCCTCACCCGTATTACTTTTGCCGCCAATGCGATTCATAGCGACTGCCAACGCTTCGTGGGCTTCCTTGCTAATCGAACCGTAGGACATCGCGCCCGTTTTAAAGCGTTGGCAAATGCTTTCTACCGATTCCACCTCATCCAGCGGAATCGGTTCATCCAGTGGCATCATTTTCAGCAAACCGCGCAGTGTAGCAAACGCTTCCGAGCGATCATTGACGTCTTGTGCATATTTTTTGTATGTTTCGTAGTTGTTGGTGCGGACAGCATGTTGCAGCCGGTGAATTGTGTTCGGGTTGAAGATGTGATATTCACCATTTTCGCGCCATTGGTAACGGCCGCCAGCAGGCAGTGCATTGCTATGCGATGAACGTTCTGGGAAGGCGGCTTTGTGCCGAATCTCAACTTCACGGGCAATCGTGCTGATGTCTGAGCCAGCGATCCGAGAAGCTGTGCCGGTAAAATATTTGTCCACAACGCTCTTGTGCAAACCCAACGCTTCAAAAATCTGTGCCCCACGATAGGACTGAATTGTGGAAATGCCCATCTTGGACATGATTTTTGTCACGCCATAAATGAGTGCCTTCATATATTTTTCCGCGCCTTCTTCATAGGTTGCTTCTGTAACCAGTTCTTTTTCAATCAAATCTTGAATGGTAGTGAAGGCAAGGTATGGATTAATGGCATCTGCACCAAAGCCAAGCAGTGTGGCAAAATGGTGGATTTCGCGGGCTTCGCCAGACTCAACCAGCAAGCTAACGCGAGTGCGCGTGCCTTGACGGATCAGGTGATGATGCAACCCTGCGGATGCCAGCAATGTTGGAATCGCTGCATGGTCTGGGTCGATGCCGCGATCCGAGATGATCAGCAGGTTTGCACCACTTTGGATGGCTTCGTCTGCTGCGGCAAACAGCCCGGTCATGGCCCGGTCCAACCCTTCGCCGCCAAATTCTGTATTGAAATGGGTGCGCAAGGTGGCTGATTTGAAGCCTATCAAATCGATGTGACGCAGTTTATCTAGCGCTTCATTCGTCAGGAAGGGGTGCGGCAAATGAATTTGGCGGCAGCTGCGTGGGTTTGGTGACAGCAAATTGCACTGGCTGCCTAGCAGCGTATCGGTGCTGGTGATTAGCTCTTCACGAATGGCGTCAATCGGTGGATTGGTGACTTGCGCGAAAAGTTGTTTGAAGTAGTTGTACAGGGTTTGGGGCTTGTCGGAGAGAACCGCCAGGGGCGTGTCGTCGCCCATTGAACCGAGGGCTTCTTTGCCGTCACGGACCATGGGCGCGATGATAACGCGCAAGTCTTCGAAGGTGTAACCGAATGCTTGTTGCTGCTGCACCAAAGGCACAAATGGGTCGTTGTTTTGGACTTCGGTTTCGACGGAGGGCAGGTCGCTGAGTTCTAGCATTTGTGTTTCGAGCCATTCTTGATACGGCCGTTCCGCTGCCATTCCATGTTTCAACGCTTCATCACTAATGATGCGACCTTTTTCTGTGTCTACCAGCAGCATTCGACCTGGCTGTAAGCGGCCTTTGTAGGCAACGTTTTCTGGTTCAATTTCGAGTGCGCCTGTTTCGGATGCGAGAACGACGATGCCATCTTTGGTGACGGTGTAGCGTGACGGCCGTAACCCATTCCGGTCCAACACAGCCCCAACACGCACGCCATCTGTAAAGCCAATCGAGGCCGGACCATCCCACGGCTCCATCAAGCTGCTGTGATATTGGTAAAATGCTCGTTTGTCAGCAGGCATGGCATAATTCTTTTCCCAAGGTTCGGGAATCATCATCATCACAGCGTGAGGCAGTGAGCGGCCGGTGAGCGACAGGAATTCCAGCGTATTGTCAAACATCGCTGTGTCGCTGCCGTCCATGTCAATAATCGGCATTAATTTTTGCAAATCTTCACCGAACAGCTCAGATTTGAGAAGCGACTGCCGCGCTCGCATCCAGTTCACATTCCCTTTGACAGTGTTAATTTCGCCATTGTGAATCACAAACCGGTACGGATGCGCTCGTTCCCAGGAGGGGAATGTGTTGGTGCTAAAACGCGAGTGAACCAATACCAAACCAGAAATCAATTCTGGATCGTTCAGGTCGGGATAATATGAGGCTAGTTGTTCAGGGGTGAGCATCCCTTTGTAGACGATGGTACGGGCAGAAAGGCTGGCGAAATAAAATGGTTCGTCGCCAACAAGCGCCCCAACTTCATGCTCGGCACGTTTACGAATGATGTACAACTTGCGCTCAAATGCAAGGATGTCTGCATCAGTTAACTCATTATTTTGTTGAATAAAAATTTGGTAGACGGTTGGCTCCCCAGCCTTTGCGCTCTCTCCAAGCTCACGATTGTCGGTGGGTACGTGTCGCCATCCGAGAAGAAGTTGCCCTTCTTCGGCCACGATTTGGGCCACGTGCTGCTTCGTTCGCTGTCGCTGAACAGGATCATTTGAAAGAAAAAGCATGCCGACGCCGTAAGTGCCAGGTTCGGGCAGCTCAAAGCCGGTGGTGACTTTTTGTAAGAATGTATGAGGAATTTGCAACATGATGCCTGCACCGTCGCCAGTATTGACTTCGCTGCCACTGGCACCGCGATGCGTCATGTTGTTCAGAACAGTTAGACCTTGCCTGACGATTTCGTGTGATTTGTGGCCTTTGATGTTGACAACAAATCCCATGCCGCAAGCGTCGCGCTCGTAGGCTGGATTGTAGAGACCTTGTGCTGGTGGAAGGCCGCGTTTTTGTAAACGGCCGTATCCATGCTGGTCAACAGGTTCCTCTGACTTCTGCATTTCATTCTCTTTCATCTTGCTTCTCCCTGTTCAGATGTTTGTTTGTAAAGAACAAAGCATTAAAAATGATTCATCCAATAAATCAGATTAATGCACTGACAAAACGAATCCCAACAAATTAATTAATGAAGGGGTTCTTTGACTTGTGTGAACTAAGTGTGAACTAAGGAAAGTGGGAGATTTCCAGTCCGTTCGTTGCTTCTCAAAACTTCCAACTGTGGTTAGTGTATAAGATACACTGCACCACTCTAAACAGTATACAAGTTTTGGCAGGTCGTTCGCATTAGTCATTGTGTACGAAATCACAAACTTCTTCTTCTGTCATATTGTGAAATTGACCTACCCTACTAAATATAGGAAGATGATGGTAGAAAGTTTATTTTCTTGCAGACCCAAAATGCCTTCCTGATGAATATTTCAGGGGAAGGCATTTTTGCATTTTACGTAACAAACAAAAAAAGCCAAACCAAAAGCAGCAACTTTATGTCACGCAAAGGTGCCAAGATGCTAAGAATATTTACCTTTGCGTCTTGGCACCTTTGCGTGAGGATTTCTAATCTCAAATCCGCCCCGCTTATACAAAATGCACAATTGGTTTCCTGATTTTTTCAACAAATTGCTAGTTGACTTTACCGTTTCTGGCTTGTAAATTGAATAGCGTTCAACAAAAAAATTTGTGAGGCCGAGACGCCGCTGTTTGTACCAAGTGCAAAAAGCGGCGTCTTTTTTTGTTTAATTTAGGTTAGCTAGCTTCAAAAACAAACAGTCATAATTCTTCAGAAGTAATTCAATTATTTAGCAAAATAATAGGAGAGAGATCATGCATTACAAAGTTCAAAAACGATTTTGGCGAATTGGTGTGTCTACAATGGCTTTGGCCGTATTTTTTGCCCTGGTAAACAATGTGTTTGCTCAGGAAATTACGCCCATAGATGAATTGGCATTTGCAATTGACAATCTCACGATGTTTGTAGCGGCCGTTTTAGTCTTGTTCATGCAGGCCGGTTTTGCACTCGTGGAAGTTGGTTTCAACAGTGGTAAAAACACAATCAACATCTTGTTCAAAAATGTGATGGACATGTGTGTCGGGGCTACGCTTTATTTCCTGGTTGGGTACGGCATCATGTACAGTGGGGCAGCAAATGGTTTCTTAGGATTTGCCGGCATTGGCATCCCTGCCCAAGATGCGATTGACTTGGGATATTTGCCGCACTATCAGACAGATTTCTTGTTCCAGGTAGCTTTTGCCGCAACCGCCGCCACGATTGTGTCTGGTGCCGTTGCAGGTCGAATGCAGTTCCGTTCATATTTGATTTATAGCGCGGCACTAACCGGTTTGATTTACCCAATTGCTGGTTTCTGGAAGTGGGGTGGCGGTTTCTTGGATGCAATGGGATTCCATGATTTCGCTGGTTCTTTGATTGTGCATGCAGTTGGTGGGTTTGCCGGTTTGGCTGGGGCAATTGTATTGGGTCCGCGAATCGGCCGTTTTAACAAGGATGGCTCTAACAACCCAATGCCCGGTCACAACATCACATCGGCTACGCTTGGCGTTTTCATCTTGCTGGTTGGTTGGTTTGGGTTTAACCCTGGCTCTGTGCTCGCCATGTCTGGCACAGAAAACACCATTGCAGTTGTCACAGTTGCCGTTAACACTTTCCTGGCAGCTTGCACAGGCGGCGTGGCAGCAACGATTGCTTCCACCTTCTTCAATAATGGCAAACCCGAGTTGGGTTTTGCTTTGAATGGCATGTTAGCCGGTTTGGTGGGCATCACAGCCAGTGCGGATATTGTTTCCAATGTATCTGCATTATTCATCGGTGCGATTTCTGGTGTCTTAGTTGTTGGCGGTATGGTTTTGCTGGAAAAAGTAAAAATCGACGACCCGGTGGGTGCATGGCCGGTACACGGTTTGTGTGGCATCTGGGGCGGTATTGCAGCAGCTCTGTTTGGGCCAGCAGCATTCGGCGTACAGTTGCTTGGTTCCGCAGTTTACGCGGGTTGGTCATTTGTCCTTATGTTTGGTCTGTTTTACGCTCTGAAAGCAGCAGGCATCTTACGAGTTTCTGAAAGAGAAGAGCTGGAAGGGCTGGATATGGCTGAACATGGCACGATCAACTACCCAGAATTTGGTCCGACAATCGCACCAAGCCCTAGTACAGATTAGAAAAAATAGAGGTTCTTTAGGATTTCATGGGGTAAGACCCACATATTGTGTCGGAGTGGAGGCTTTAGCCGGTTCTCACGGCACATGTTCCGGCTAAAGCCTCCACTCCCCTTGAATTTCCAAAGAGCCAAAATAGATAAAGACAGAGACAGAGAAAACCACTCTTTATCTCTGTCTCTGTCTCATCAACATACTCATGATTGATTATCAAATTGGCAATGGCTATAATCACTCAGCAAAATCCACTAAAAGTGAGCTGCCTGGTGTGAAAATTTTAGTTGAACGAAACATTGCCGATGATGCTTTTGCAGAAGCCTATCCTTATATCACCCGCGTTGACATTATTTCGGCGACGATGGATCGGGGGCGTGTGTATCAGGTTCCCGTTTTTGTGCGTTATCAGGGGTTGCAGAAATCGTTTGGGGTAGATGTGTGCGGTTTTCGGCTCGAAGCAAAAAAGCCGCATTTACTGGCACCTCAAATCGAAAATTTGCTGCGTGGTTTGATTTTGGCTTCTCGCATCCCGAATTATGTTTTTGTAGCAAGACGTGCCCGTGCAATTTTCCCTGTTTACACAATTGAAGATCAAGTGATGGCGACAACGCCGGTTGGTCCAGTTTTCAAGCATGTGGAATTGGCTAAAGTGCGGGAATATTTGACTGACTTTTTGCACGATGCCAATATTTTGGGTGAAAAAGGGCTGAGTGACAAGCTGCATGTACGTGGCATTAGCACAAATACGTTGGGATTGCGGCGGCCGGTAATGTACCTGAAAAAGCGGATTCCTGGCGAGGTTGATTTTTGGGCACCCGTTTTTCAATCGGGTGATGGGCAGTATTTATATGCGTATGCGGCGAGCAATCGCCAGGAAGTTTCCAGGCAGGCAGATGATGAAGTTTTACAATTACACCAAAAAGTAGCTGAAGCGCTGCAAGCGGATCAGCGGCTGCACCAAACGTTTGATTTAAGGGCGGATCGGTTGATGCCTGCGTATTGGAAGAGGTTGAAATCGACTTTACGTCTTCATGGGCAAATTGAGGTGAGTGGACAAATGTTGGAGGTTTATGAAAACGGCCGTTTCCACCTAGCCGTCGAATCCCGCCCTGATGAAGAGCGTTATGGCTTATTCCTCGGGCAAAACATGTCCGACCTGCGGCGACGCATTAAGCAAGATTTCACAAGACGGGGCATGATTTAATTATTAATAATCTCTAATTGACGCAAATTTCACAAACTGTTACACTGTTTGCGAAATTAATCAAAAGAATATTTTGAAAGGCCTGGACGCCATCTATGCAAACAAACTGTTTGGATGATGGCGTCCTTTTTATTTGGACAGTTGTAACGGGGTCAAGAAGAACCACGAAGATTTAAAGAATCGTAAACGATTCTAAGAATCGTTTTTCTAGGTTTACGAAACAACAACGAATTTATTTTTTAGGAGAATTATTATGAGTGGAAACAAAGCCAGACTGGAAGCCATTTCAGCCGTCATCAACTATCAGCCAATATCGGAGCCGCTGGATTTTTCAGAAACGCCGACTGGTGAATTGTTTGGGTCGAATGTGTTTAATACGGCCGTTATGAAATCTCGGCTGCCCAAAGCTATTTACAATTCTTTAATGGAAACCATTGAAGAAGGAAAGAAATTAGACATCTCAACAGCCGATGCCGTCGCCAACGCGATGAAAGATTGGGCTATTTCCAAAGGGGCCACCCATTATGCCCACGTCTTTTACCCGTTGACCGGCCGCACCGCTGAAAAACATGACAGCTTCCTGTCGCCAAACGGTGGCGGCAGCGCGATTGCTGAATTTTTTGGCTCACAGCTCATTCAAGGTGAACCGGACGGCTCCAGCTTCCCAACTGGTGGCATTCGCCCTACATTTGAAGCCCGTGGCTACACCGCCTGGGACGTGACCAGCCCAGCCTACATTTTAGAAAACCCAAATGGAACAACGCTTTGTATTCCAACTGCCTTTGTCTCTTGGACTGGTGAAGCGCTTGACAAAAAAACCCCAGTGCTGCGCTCGATGAAAGCCCTCGACATTCAGGCACGGCGAATTCTGAAGCTATTTGGTCATGACGATGGTCATCTAATTTCTGCCACGGCTGGTCCTGAGCAAGAATATTTTCTGATCGACCAGAACTTCTACTACTCACGACCTGACCTGCTCAATGCTGGGCGCACACTATTTGGTGCGCCACCACCGAAAGGTCAGGAGTTTGACGACCACTATTTTGGAGCCATTCCAGAACGCGTACTGGCTTGTATGCTCGAAGTAGAACGTGAACTATTCAAGTTGGGCGTTCCTGTGAAGACCCGCCACAATGAAGTGGCCCCATCACAGTACGAAGTGGCCCCTGTATTCGAAAATGCTAATGTCGCCACCGACCACCAGCAACTGCTGATGACCACACTCGACAAAGTATCTCAAAAATATGGGCTTTCATGCATTACCCATGAAAAACCATTTGCTGGCGTTAACGGGTCTGGTAAACATGTCAACTTCTCATTTGGCAGTAAAACACAAGGAAATCTGCTCGAACCAGGTGACACACCGCATGAAAATGCACGATTCCTGGTATTTTGTGCGGCTGTTATTCGTGCGGTTGATATCTATGCACCGCTGCTGCGCTCTGTGATTGCCTCCGCTGGCAATGACCATCGCCTGGGTGCCAATGAAGCACCCCCCGCGATCATCTCGATCTTTTTGGGTGAACAGTTGGCCGATGTGTTTGAACAGTTGAAGAATGGCGGCGCTACTTCCTCGAAATCACGAGATAACCTTAATATTGGAGTTGATACCCTGCCACCGCTGCCCATGCATTCTGGCGACCGGAACCGGACCAGTCCATTGGCCTTTACCGGCAATAAGTTTGAATTCCGTGCGGTTGGTTCGAATCAATCGATTGCCAGTCCGCTGATGGTGTTGAATACAATTGTGGCTGAATCGCTCGACTTCATGGCAACCAAATTGGAAAATGCAGATGGTGATTTTGATGATGCCGTACAAGCATTGTTGAAAGAAGTGATTACAGAACATGATCGCATCATTTTCAATGGTGATGGTTATTCTAAAAAATGGCACAAGGAAGCAGAAGAAGTACGTGGTTTGCCAAATCTGCGCACCACGTATGATGCGCTGCCAGCCTCTGCCAGTCCAGAAGCAGTTGCGCTATTTAAAAAATATGGCGTGAT
Organism: Chloroflexota bacterium; assembly: GCA_008501785.1. The sequence goes on along the minus strand of QQUD01001018.1, from coordinate 1,924 downwards.
GAGCGAACGGGAAGTTAAAAGCCGTTTGGACGTTTATCTGGAACAGTACAACATGGCGATTAATGTTGAAGCGAATCTGATGATTGAAATGGCACGCACGATGATTTACCCGGCAGCTATTCGTTATCAGGGTGAATTGGCTGCATCAGCTGCTAGTTTGAAAGCGCTTGGTGTGGAGCCGGATACTGAGGTGTTAACGGCCGTTACCGCCTGCGCCACAGCCCTCAAAAACAGCGTCAACGCTCTAGAAGCTTTGATGAAGCATGGCGATGATGACCTGTTAGCCGAGGCCAAACATTTCTGCTTTGACGTCATCCCGGCGATGAATACCGTGCGTCAATATGCTGATGAGCTAGAAAATGTGGTGGCCGATGATTTGTGGCCACTTCCCACTTATCAGGAAATGCTCTTCATTAAATAGAGAGACTTGAAAAGCGATCTTTTTTTGTATGATAGAAAAGCCTTTCCCTAATTGGGGAGGGCTTTTTTTAACCGTTGCATGTTGTTAGGTGCGACGCACTTCAGAAGTGCGTCGCACCTGGAGGCAGGACCACCATGCCCACAAAAAAAAACAAGTTATCCCAACCGAACACAGTTGCGGCGCTGCGTGAAATTGCGCGGGCGCTCAGTACAACCTGGGATTTAGATTCCACATTAGACCTGATTGCGCGTAAAACCACTGAGATGATGCATGTGGATTCCTGCGCTATTTATTTGCTCGACCCAGATGGCGAAACACTGCGCCTGCGGGCATCAACCGGATTGTCTAAACGCGCTTTGGGACGGGCCACATTGCGGATTGGTGAGGGAATGACTGGGTATGCAGTGCAAGGTAACAAGCCAGTTTATGCGGCTCATGCCCATCAGGACCCTCATTTTAAATGGGTGGCTGAAGCGCAGGAAACCGCTTTCAACTCACTGCTGGCAACGCCTTTAATTATTGAAACACAGCCACAGGCCATTGGCGCGATTAATGTGCAAACGAAGGAACCACACAATTTTTCCGCTACAGAAGTTGAACTGCTGGCGTTTATTTCTGATCTGGCGGCGGGTGCGTTGGCGAAGGCACGTTTGTTAGATGAACAGAAACAGCGGATTGAAGAGATGCAAGCGCTGGCGGCACTCAGTGAAGTGATTACCTCGCCGCAATATTTAGATGATGTGCTAAATGTGGTGACAGAGATGGCGGCGAAAACGATGGAAGCGGCCGTTTGCTCAATTTTCCTGATCAATGAATCGGGAACTCACCTGGAGCTGCGTTCGGCAAAACGAACCACCAGCCCATATCGCTATCGAGAACCGCTGCCCATTGGCACAGGTGTTGTCGGTCAGGTGGCGGCAACGGGCAAAACAATTTATATGCGCGACGTGCGTACAGAACCGACCTATTTGGGTGCGGAGTTGGCAACGATGGAAGGGTTGGTTTCGCTGTTGTCGGTTCCGTTGGGCGTGCGGGATCATGTGATTGGAGTGATGAATTGCTACACGTCCGAGGCACGGTCATTTACAAGTGAACAACATGCCTTGTTTACAACGCTGGCGAATCAAACGGCGCTAGCGATTGAGAATGCACGGCTGGTGACGAATACGGCCGTTATCCGCGAAATGCATCACCGCATCAAAAACAACTTGCAAACGGTGGCCATGCTAATGCAGCTGCAAATGCCAGATGCAGACCAGCTAGATACAAGAGAGGTGTTAGAAACGAATATTCACCGCATTCGCAGCATTGCGGCGGTGCATGAAGAGTTGTCGGAAGAAGGGTTCCGCCTGGTGGATGTGAAGGATGTGCTGGAACGCATCACGCGGACAACCGCAGAAACGATGACGGACCCTGGTAAAAACATCTCAATTGAGGTGTTTGGCGAACCAATTTCCCTGCCAAGTCGTGCGGCAACCAGCCTGACACTGGTGATAAACGAAC
>QQUD01000328.1 GCA_008501785.1 Chloroflexota bacterium | reverse complement strand
TCAGCCTATCAGCCTGGAAAGCTGAAATGCTGAAGTGCTGAAATGCTGAAATACTAAATATCGCATTTTATGCCACCCCCATCCCCACGGCAAGCATCCATCGCTGTATGTCATCTGTTTTTGCGCTGTCTGTCAGGATTTCGTAAGGATTTGGGGCATGGTTTGATTTATGCATTAAAATGGGGCGTATGAGTATGGAAACCCCTGTCACCCAGGCTTTAGACGCAATGGGCATTCCCTATCGATTCTTTCAACATGAAGGTCTAGTGCGGTCGCTGGAACAGGCGGCCTTAGAACGTGGTCAGCAGCCGGAGCAGATCATTCGCAGCATTTTGTTTAGGTTGGCGAAGAATGAATATGTGCTGGTGCTGGTGGCTGGTCCTGAACAAATTTCATGGTCGGCGCTGCGCCAATATTTGGGACAGTCTCGGCTGACGATGGCGCACAAGGATGCCGTGCAGAAGATTACCGGCTACCAGATTGGCTCGGTGTCGCCGTTTGGCCTGCCGCAGCCGATTCGGACGCTGGCAGATGAGAGTATTTTTGTGCCAGATGAGATTTCGATTGGATCGGGGGTGCGTGGGACAACAGTGATTATGGAAACGGCCGTTTTGCGTCAAGCCTTAGGTGATGTTGAGGTTGTTAATTTAAGAGAGGATAGTGAATAAAAAGTATATTGGTGTATTGGTATATTGATGCATTTTGTTTCCCAAATATACCAATACACCAATACACTAAAAAACCAAAGGATTTCCAATGACAGTATCTACTATTACGGAACAGCAGAATTATGAAACGGAAAAGATGGCAGAGGCGTTTGCGGCATTTGTGCAGGCGTATCCTTCGTTTGAGACGACGAAGTTGTTGGATGAGTGGCGGGGGAGTGAATACGGCCGTTTAGACACCAACAAACAAATCTACCTCGACTACACCGGCGGCGGCTTGTACAGTGAATCGCAATTGCGTGAACATATGCAGCTGCTCAACACCAGCGTACTCGGTAATCCCCATTCAGCAAACCCAACATCCCTGGCAATGACCGATTTGGTAGAAGGAACACGTGATTATGTTTTGCGCTACTTTAACGCATCGCCAGACGAGTACATTGCCGTATTTACGCCAAACGCCAGCGGCGCACTGAAACTGGTGGGCGAAGCATATCCATTTGCTGCAGGCAGCCAATACGTACTCACCTACGACAATCATAATTCAGTCAACGGCATTCGTGAGTTTGCAAAAGGGAAAGGGGCCAAATTCACGTATGTGCCGCTGACCAAACCAGATTTGCGGATGGATATGGCGCAGTTGGAGCGTGTTTTGGATACGGCCGATCCTGCACAGTCTAATTTATTTGCATTCCCAGCACAGTCCAACTTCTCAGGGGTTAAACATCCGCTGAGCCTGATCGCCTTTGCCCAATCAAAGGGATGGGATGTGATGCTCGACGCGGCAGCTTTCGTGCCCACCAATCCACTGGACCTCAGCATTGTTAAACCTGATTTTGTGTGCATGTCTTTCTATAAAATGTTTGGTTATCCAACAGGAATTGGGGCGCTGTTGATTCGTAAATCGACCTTTCACAAGTTGGAACGACCGTGGTTTGCAGGTGGCACCGTCAATTTTGCCAGTGTGCAGGGCAATGGACATTATCTGGCTCCCAATGAAGCAGCGTTTGAGGATGGCACAATCAACTACCTGAACATCCCGGCTATCAAAACGGGATTGCAGCATTTAGACAAAGTAGGCATTGAGACCATTTCGGAACGTGTAGATTGTCTCACTGGCTGGATGATTGAAAATCTGCTGGCACTCAAACACAGTAACGGCAAACCAATGGTGCGTATTTACGGCCCTGCCAACACCGAAAATCGCGGTGGCACGGTGACGCTTAACTTTTATTGCCCAGATGAAAAGCTGCTCGATTATCGCCGCATTGAAGAGCTGGCAAACGAAAAAGGCATTTCGCTGCGCACTGGCTGTTTTTGTAACCCAGGGGCAGGCGAGATTGCGGAAGGGTTGACGACTGAGGATATGATGGCGGGGTTGAAAGACGGCCGTGACATGAGCCTGCCCCGTTTTGTACAAGTCATTCAGCATCGCGGCAACAAGAGTGCAGGTGCAATTCGCATCTCAACCGGGCTGGCAACCAACTTTGATGATGTGTACAAATTCATGCAATTTGCCGCCAGCTTCCGTAACAAAACCAACCTGAATATCGGCAAAGTCACTTTCGACATCGAATCCTGCCGCGTCATTCGGGACGGCAGCTAGCGAAAAGATGCCGAAACGGAACTATCAAGCGATTGTGAGTCGTGCGATGCAGGGTGTTTATGATGGATTTGTGCCGCCGGTTGTGGATGAATCGGGTGGTCCCTGACGGCATTTTCGTTGATTATTACTGAACACAAACAAACCGTCATTCCGAGTAGCCTATGCCGGGAAGACCCAGAACAAAATAAGGAAGAAATTTGTCATGCAATTGTCATTCCGAGGTCTGCCGAGGAATCTTGCTTTGAGGCAGAGGGTTCTTGACAGACACGAAGCAAGATTTCTCACTCCGAAGACTG
>QQUD01000618.1 GCA_008501785.1 Chloroflexota bacterium | reverse complement strand
GACCAGACGAATGTCTTCAAATGCTTCTAGCCCACCCAACCCGGTACGTTTGGACACATCGCCAATGAAGTCGGCTGCTGTGAGCGGGGGTGAACCTCCGCCTTCAAGCTGGTAGGTACCTTCGGTTAAGGCTGCTGTACCGAGGTCTGAAATGGTAACGGCCGTAAACTCAACTGTGCCAACATGGGTATCACCTTTTTTCATCGTTAAGCCGGCATGGGTTTCGCCGCCTACACTCATGGTAAAGGTGTCGCCTTCGCTGTCATTCTTGATGATGACCGCGAGATCGTTGCCGCTCTCGCCGGCAAGTTTAGCAGTTACAGTCATTCCCTTACCTTTGCCACTGGCAGGGGGAATACTGGCAGTAGCAGCTACCGCATTGTCATCAGCTTCTTTGAGGGCTTTGATGCTAGAGACGTAGCAAGCTCCGCCGCCATTGTTGAAGTAGCCATAAACTGCGTCGGGGGTATATGCGCCAGATATAAATCCACCAAAAATATTTTGATATTGGGTCCAGTTAGTAACCAATGTCGGTTTATTCAGGACAGATTCGACTGGTACACGCTCACCTGTTTCGGAGTTCAGAACTTTATGGCTGGCTTCGGCTGTTACGCCGACAAAAGCTGCCATAGATGCGCCGGCCGCCTCTATGGGCTTACTCCCTTTGTCAACTTCTTCGATATACACGCCTGGAGTTACATAGGTTGCAGGCATTTTCACTCTCCTTGTTCGTGTAGAGTTAGAGATCGTATCTCTAGTCTCGTTACAAAACGGATAAGACACTGAGGAAAAGAATTTTGATAATTCTATGGCGGGGCGCGGTTTCTATTGATTTGTTGTTTTAAAACACTCATTTGTTTGCCTCTTTTTCTGGATAGGGACCGGTAAGGTTGTGGGGAACGCTCGTCGGTCTAAACGGGTTCAATAATAAATTCTGTGTTAAATTTCTACATCATAGTTGTCATCGGGAACGGTGATTTCTTTTTCTTTTGGTTTGCCATCTGATGACCAGACAACAAGGGTGTGGCTGCCATAAGGTAAGGCACCAAGAATGAAACGGCCGTTTTTATCGGTAACAGTAGATTGCCCAGTTGCCTTGATGGTGACTTGGAGACCAGATTGAGCTTCTTTTGATTTGGTAATGATGCCGCCGATGGTTGCGTTGGTAACGGCCGTTCCCTCTTCTAAACGATGTAGATCGGGCAAGCTTTCGGCCTGTCCTGTATCCAACGTGTAGGTGCGAACGGCTGGACCGGAAACAGCCTTCCAAGGGTCTAGCGCTAATGTGACGATATAAGAGATAGAGGGACGCATTTCGTTGTCCATCGATCCCCATAACTCGGCTGGATTGGTTAATTTATCATGACTGGCTAACCGCGTTTGCAGTTTGAACGGTTGATTTTCCAATTCGCCAGTAAGTTGCCTCGGCGTCAAGATAGGGAATCGGAACAAGGCTAACATAGCACGAGTTAACAGCCGGTGTTCATCTTGAGGGTCAGCAGCCCAGGCGGTAAGCATGTAATGACAATCAATTCTGAAAGGGGTTCGCTTTTGCGAAATATCGTGGGTATGGGAATTGCCGTTGGCTTCCATCATCCGTTCCCATTGATGCTGCCGGAGTACGTTATTTTCCCGCAAATCGTAGAGAAAAAGGTTGATCGTTGGTCGTGATAGACGAGCGCTCCATTCACGTGTGGGCTGATCGAATTTAATATCAATCTCCCCATTTTGGATGGGAATCTCATCAGTTAATATATTTTCAATCGTTCGATCTAAATCTGATATCATCGTTTTCTATTAACTTCCTCACACGTTCGGTTTCAACCATTCCGGTTGATTTTCAACGTCTAATTCATGCAAAAATGGCCAAATAAACGTTTTGATATTTTCAACATCCTCAAATACAAGATTTTTGCCGGTCATTACATGAATTATTTGAATGCGCCATCGAGCTGGGTTTGAACTCTTATCTCCATTGTCCTGAATTTTGACAATAAATGATTGCGGAACGGATTCTCCAAGCTCCTGGAATTTTTCGTTTCCGTTCATCTTCATTCCTTTGAGTTGCCTGACGTTTGAGGTTGACTAATTCTAAGGTCTATTTGTTTGCGAAACCGTGCGTGATCGTCTGAGTCTTGTAAATACGGCAAGGTGAACTCTAAAATTGAATCAAAATCAGAGAGGAGTGACTTTTTCCCACTTGGGACATGTTGGATCACACTGCGTAAAATGGATTGCGTGTAGTCTAAATCTCGATGTTCGCGCCAAATTCGAATAATGAAAATGTGCTCGGTCAAGACAATTCTCCATAACCTGGTCAATCTGATAACAGGCAGACTAAAAACCCAATTTTATTTAAGCACAGGGGTGTCACGAATAGGTCACCATCCTGTTAATAAACTGTCACAGTTGTAAAAAATTGGCCGCTAAGAGGATAATGAGGGAGCAGTAAAAACCCGTTAGATAGCAAAAGGGAGTGATGCATAATCATGAACAACGTCATTCCACTGACGACTAAGCCAAACAGCGCGTGCTTTAGCTACCAAACGAGCACCATCCTCAAGCCAT
>QQUD01000042.1 GCA_008501785.1 Chloroflexota bacterium | reverse complement strand
AAATCGGGGCAAGTATAGCAAAATAGATCACTGCTTCAAAAGCAGCGTAAAGATACGTCACAACAAAAGGGGAGGTAGCATCAACATGAAAATAATATTAGCTGATTTACAAATACAAGTAGTTACGGCATGGCAACAACATTTTCATGATTACAGCAACGTTAAAGTTTTTCATGGTTCAATTTTTGATGTTCACTGTGATGCGCTCGTGAGTCCTGCCAACAGCTTTGGCTTTATGGATGGCGGGATTGAAATGGCAATTAGCCGTCACTTTGGATGGCATGTTCAAGAAAGGGTACAAGAGGTTATTCAATCAAAACGTCACGGTGAGTTGTTAGTTGGAACAGCTATCAACAAATCCGTTCAACGCGTTGCGATACCCGGCATGGGAACAGGCGTTGGTAAATTCCCTCCTGATTTGTGCGCAAAACAGATGAAACAAGCCATAGATGACATGTTGCTTGAAAAATACATCTTTCCAAATTCGTGGTCAGATGCGCAGAAACGTCATCAACGCCTTTACGGAGATGACTATCGGGATTTGCAACATTGGTAATTATTTTTTATGCGTGTATTAATGATTTCGAAAGCTCTGCTGGTGGGAGCTTACCAAACTAAATTAGAAGAAATTGCTCGTCATGACGATGTAGAGCTAACTGTGATTGTGCCGCCAACTTGGAACGATCCGAGTGGGATTGTGAAGCTGGAGCGGATGCACACCAACGGTTATCGCCTGCTGGTGGACCCAGTTCGGTTTAATGGGCAGTTTCACACACACTATTACCCGCGTTTGAAAGAGCGCATTCGCAGCTTTAAGCCAGATATCGTTCACATCGATGAGGAGCCGTACAATCTGGCAACGTGGCGTGCGATGAAACATGCGCAATCGATTGGTGCCAAATCGCTCTTTTTCTCCTGGCAAAACATCAACCGGCGCTATCCCCAGCCGTTCCGCTGGATGGAGCAGCAGGTGTTGACTGGTGTCGATTTCGCACTGATGGGCAATCAGGATGCGGCCAATGTGTGGCAAGCAAAAGGATATGCAAAACCATTTGCCGTGCTGCCCCAGTTTGGCGTTGATCCAGACGCATTCCAGCCACCTGCCACCCGCGACCGGGGACGGGGCTTTGTGATTGGCTCGGCAAATCGCAGATTAGTCGCCGAAAAAGGCGTCGATTTGCTGCTGAAAGCGGCGGCCAAGCTGCCGGGGATTTGGCGGCTGCATATTGCGGGAGAGGGTCCAGAACGGCCGTTTCTGCAAAAACTCGCCATCCAACTGGGCATCCAAGATCGCGTCCAATTTGACGGCGCTGTAAGTTCAGCTAAAATGCCAGCCTATTGTCAACAGCTAGACGTGCTGGTCTTGTCGTCACGTACTTTACCTAACTGGAAAGAACAATTCGGCCGTATTTTGATCGAAGCGATGGCGTGTGAAGTTGCCGTCGTTGGCTCACAATGCGGTGAGATTCCGCATGTGATTGGTGATGCCGGATTAACATTCCCTGAAGATGACGAGCAAGCGCTGCATGACCATTTGCGCCAACTCTTGCAGTCAGAAACATTGCGTGATGACCTGGGCAAAGCAGGCAGACAGCACGTTTTAACCAACTACACACAGCGCCAAATCGCCGACAAAACGGTGGCTGTTTATCGGGAAATGATGGCGAACTGAGGTATAATCCCATCCGTTATGAATGAAGCAGTACCACAACAAGATCAAGATTCATCAACACCAAATAATGAGGAGAAACGGCCGTCTCGTCGCATCATACGTGGCGCGGGATTGCTGCTAATCATTCTGTCTGTCGCAGTTGGCTGGTTTATGCTGGTTGCTTACCTTGGCTGGCGCAGTGGTGAAGAGCTGCTAACTGAAAAAAAAGCGGCTGCTTTAGCCGAGCAAATTACCCATCAAAAAGAGCTGGCAGCCGATGACGTTGCGCTAGAAAAATACGATCTGGCACTGCGCCGTTTGGAATGGGTGTTGCAACAAGCACCGGAAGATGCACAGGCGTTGGCCTTGCAAACAGAGGCAAACAATGCCATGTTTAGTTTACTCACGCCAACACCATTTTCAATCGAAACACCTACGCCTGAACCGACCCCTTTGCCAGCAGCCACAGCCGGACCTGCGGGTGAACCAGAAACAGACTTGCAACAAATTCGTCGTCTGATGGCTACCAAAGATTATGGGGCAGCCATACCCAAAATTTCCGAGTTCCAACAGCAATTTCCAGAATATGAGCGCCAGGAAACCGACCAATTTTTATATGATGCTTCCATCAACTATGGGTTAGATTTATTGGAAAGCAATGATGTAGAGTTGGGCATGTATTATCTGGCTCAAGCGGAAATACTGGGTGATTTACCACAGTCGGCAATTGATTATCAAACGTGGGCAGAACTGTATTTGCAAGGTGTTGCTTTTTACGGCGTCAATTGGGATGCTTCGGCTTATTATTTTCGCGATTTGTGTTTAGCCGCACCATTTTATCAATTATCCTGTGACCGGCTCGAAGAAGTGTTAATTTTGCTTGGCGATCAACAAGCAGTGGCGCTTGATTGGTGTCCAGCACAAAAGTCTTATGAAGAAGCCGCACTCTATAGTAATAATTCAGAGCTTAATGACAAAATTGATGAGGCTGTAGATGCTTGCTTACTGGCAACACCAACACCTGAATTACCCACCGAACCCATCACAGACACAACGACCCTTACAACAACTTTACCATCTACATTACCCGACCCGTTAACCCCAGAACCAACGCCAGTACCATAGCATGGTGAATGGGGTTAACCCAACAGTTATAATCTTCTTATGCCTGAACTTGGTGAGCCGTTAAGTGGACGAGAAATTGATGTATTGAACTGCATGGTCAAGGGTGCGTCAAATAAAGAGATCGCGCTCGAATTAAGCATCAGCCCCAATACTGTTAAAGTCCATTTGCGAAATATTTACACAAAACTGGGTGCTCAATCCCGCACGGAAGCAACACGTATTGCTTTTGAAAATGGGTTGGCGTCTGTGCCTAGGCAACCAGCAGAGCCAGAAACGGCAGTTGAGTCAGAGGATGATATTGAGGAAGCGGGGGAAACGGCCGTTTCCCCCACCTCACCAACCACCACGCCCATCGATGCCCCCACATCAAACTCTACCTCACCTGCACCCAAACAACGCATTAACTGGCAAATCATCGCCCTTGGATTATTTTTGTTTCTAAGCATTCTGGTCATTGGCATTATTTCTTTAAATTTATCAAACAACAACACATCCCCCACCGCTACAATTCCCCCAACACCTTACACCGAAACAGATTTAGGCAACAATTGGTCGGAATCAGCCCCCCTAAGCACACCCACAACCAATATGGCCACCATCGCCATTGGCCTTCAAGTTTATTTAATTGGCGGCGAAACAGAATCAGGCGTCATCAACGCTGTTCAAATTTATGACACGGTGACACGTCTCTGGAGCGCAGGTGAAAACAAACCAACGGCCGTTTCCGACACAACCGCAGCTGCCCTTTTTGGCGAAATTTATATTCCCGGTGGACGATTAGACAAGGGCACTGTTACCAACGTTGTTGAAGTGTTCAGTCCAGCAAATAATGCATGGCGCACGGTCGCCTCATTGCCAAAACCAACGGCTGGTGGACTGCTCATTTCCGATGGCAGCTTCCTGTATCTTTTTGGCGGCACCGATGGCACAAACACATTCAACACGGCCTATCAATACGATTTTGAGTCAAATAGTTGGAACGATATACCAGAAATGAGTCAGTCCCGCGCCTATGCCACAGGTGGCGAAATCAATGGGTTATTGTACATTGTGGGGGGGGAAGGCAAAGGGGGGGCTTTATCAACTTGTGAGCAATTTAATCCAGCCGAGGAGACCTGGGCAGCTTGCCCAGATATGCAGCAAGCTCGTAGTCATGCTGGGGGCACAACGTTGGTAAACAAGCTGTATGTTTTGGGCGGAACGGCCGTTTCCGACTCACAAACCATCATCAGCGAACTTTACAATCCAGAAACCAACGAATGGGAAAAACTAAGCACACCCCTTGCTGATAACAGTCATTGGACAAGCCCCGGCATCACGCGAGTTGAAACCAAAATTTACGCCATTGGAGGCCAACTTAATGGTGAAATCAGCCAACGTAATTTAATCTATGCGCCTCTAGCCTACCGCACCTATCTCCCCGCAGCCTCTGGCGGTGAATAAAACCTAAAACCCCCACAACAGTTTCAATTTATCAGCATTTTTATTTTACGGGCAATCTTTGAATAATCAAGCTGCTCAATATCTGTAGTATTCAACGACAACTGGATGCTTTCTCCATCAATCCACCCCATATGATGCTTAATCGATTCTAGAAATTCCAAGTCCTCACTAACATCAACGTGACCAATAAGGCGAGAACCATCTGAAATTCGCTGCCGGTATCTTTTCAACAAAGCTTCTGGTTCAGTTTCGCAGCGTATTTGAATCAATCGAAATTCGTATTTCTGAAATAACCTTGACCAATGAGAATTTGCATACGCCGGATCAAAATTGCTTTCGACAATATGAGAAATGTTAGCCTTTAACAGGTTTTCAATTTGTTGGTAAAGCAGCGCCCAGGTGGCGACACTTAGTTTCCGAGACCATTTCGTATCAAATACGCCCAACGTTTCAAGAAGGGATTCCTTGATTTGATCTTTCCAAATCAAAGGTAAACCCATTTCCTCAGCTAAATAGTGTGCGAAAGTGGTTTTGCCAGTTGCAGGATGGCCTGTGACTGCAATAATTGTAGGTTTCATCCCCCTCTTACATTTCTTCTTCAAATGATTCTGAATAGAACCAGGTAATCAGCTTCGCCTCTTCCCAGGGCTTCAACGCGTTCATCAATTCTAACCCAGGCAATGATGTCATTGCCATCTGAAACAACGTTTCATTTTCAAAATATAGCTCAAACATCAAATGGAAGCGGGACCCACCCCCCGGCTTGCCATTCACTCGCGACAGTTCTCGTTTTACTAAATGAGGTAGCCGCTCTGCCAATTGCAAATGGGTGTTTGAAAAAAAATCTTCCAGCGCATCTTCATCATCTACACGCCGGTACATTGTCACAAATTTAAACATCTTACTCTACCCAAACATCTAACAACGCTTCTTTTAGTTCAGCCCGTTCCGCTTCATACTCACTGCGATCAATTTCGCCATTTTCAAATGCTTCATCTAGCTCAACAATCATTTCCAGCAATTCTTCGGGATCATCACCAATTGCTGCTGACGGATTGCGCCATGTTTGGAACAAGTAAACGGCCGCACCAACCACTATCAACAAACTAGCCCCACCAATAATCAATTCATTATTTTCATTGCGCGGCTGCAGCACATTGCCTTGTGTATCCATTACCACTTCAGGCTCACCATTTAAAATCATAGTGAAGGAATCTGATGCGGCTAAATCATTGTTGGTATAGCTCAAAAAACTGGTGCCGCCCATCTCATCCTGGCCTTGCAGCTGCCAACCTTCGGCTTCCAGTGCAACACCAACATCGGGGAAAATCAACGTACCCCGGGCCACCGGGTAAGGTAATGGATGCGTAAATAACATCCCATCTTCAAAAGGTAAATTGTAATTAATCAGCAAATCCATCACACCTGCACCAGGTCGTAATGGCAACGTATCTGCCCAGCCTGCCTCAGTTTCAATGATTTCAGTTGCCGGAATAAAAGAATCCATGCTGCCAAAGCCGCGTTCAAAAGTAACAGCTTGCGCACCAGTCGGCAGCATAATTTCCACAGTCCCACTTTCAGCTTCCCCAGCAGTGCCAACAAACAACGTATTCCCGACATTATTGTATCGATAAAACTGCGTCACTTGAAGCACATCACCGGCAAAGTTAAAAATCGAGTGAACTTGTTCGATATTGATCATGTCCGCGCTGTTGGTCGTGTCATAAACCTTCACCAACATTTCCACTTCCGGCGTTTCTCGATCTAATCTTGCCGGAGCGCTGCTAAACTGAAATCCCTCGTAATTTGTAGACACAAGGAATATCCAGTCAGGGGGAATATTTTCGAGGGTGAAAGAAAAACGGCCGTCTTCCCCCACCATCACCGATTCCGTATAAACTTCCTGCAAATCTTGCGTAAATGCACGCACACTCGCTTCAAACCCACCAGCCACGCCGCCAGTAGTGCCGTTCGTGACTTCACCATTAATAACGGCCGTTTCAATCGGCTCTTCCGAACCACCCGGTTCAGCATACGTGTAGCTCATCATCCCCCGCGCAAAATCAACAATCGCCAATACCTCATCTTCAGCCAGCTCAGGATTCACCAACACACCTTCACTGCGGAACTGTTCAACAATTGTTTCGTTGCTTTGGGTGGCCCACAATGCCAGGTTGGTTAATTCAAAATCACCTTCCATGTCGATTTCAGTAGCAAACAATTCACGACCTTGCTGGACAGATGCGCCAGGGGTGCTAAAGCTGTAAATCGCCGCAATTAAATCCCATACATCCTGGTCGGAAAGCGGGTTGGAATTAGTAACAGAGCCATATGGAGGCATACCGCGTTCAATACGGCCGTTTACAATCGTATCAAACATGTCAGCGGGAACGGCCGTTAACCGAAACGCCGGGTCCGCAAACACCGTTGGCGGCTGAATCGAATCAGGGGCCATTTCGCCATCACCACCACCCGTTGCGCCATGACAAGCAGCACACCGCGTCTCAAACAGCAGCAGGCCACGCTCCGCGTCAGCGACTTCTTCAGGAATCACAACTTCTTGCGCAACTGTTGGGGTTGATGAATAAAAATAAACAGCAAACAGGGCAATTAAAAGAAAACCGGCAGCTAGACGGCCACCGGTGATGAGGTGTCGATTATGCATAAAACTCTCGTGGAAAAAATTATTAATTATTAATGGTTAATTGTTGATGGTTAATGATAAGTCGTCACTTGATTGTCATAACCATTAACAATCAACCATTAACCAATAACAATTTTTCGCCGCCGATTATACCAGTTTGTGCCCACAAGTTGAGCAAAACTTATCATCTGTATCGGCTGGATTGCCACATTGTGGACAAAAACCAGCAGAGCCGGGCTTAACGACTTTTCGAGCTGGAGCCGTAGCAGCTACAGCAACAGGCTGCTGACCACGAATTTGGGCAACAGCAGCTTCAATTTTTGAATCTATATTGGCAGCATTGCCATTGCTAACTGGTGCGGCATCGAGTTTTTGTAGGAGAACGGCCGTTTCCTGCACCAACACTTCCCGCTGAGATTCATAAATCTCCAACGGCAGCTTACCCGTCTCATGCTCAAAATCAAGCGAGCGAATCTGCTCCAACAATGCATTCTTCTCCAACAGCAGCGCATGACGACCCTTTCGCCGCCGCCTTTTACGCTCAGGTGCCACCATAAACGGGCGACTCAAATACAGTCCCACCAAAATCAACAACGAAAAACCAAATAAAATCGATCCAATAGACATAATTTTTTTTGCAAGCTGTAAGTTGCAAGTTGCAAGTAAAACCTTGCCCCCTTGCCCCCTGCACCTTGCCCCTTTTAATCCGTCAGCAGTGGATTAATAACACGATCCAGATACCCCGGTCGCACCGGGCCAATCACAACATCTGCAATCACGCCATCTTTACCAATAATAAACGTTTCAGGAACACCAGTGATCTCATAATCAGCCGAAATAGCTGTCCCCAAATCAGGTGCATGTGGATACGTAAGGCCAAATTCCTTCATGTATGCAATCGAATTTGGCTCAACATCTGCATAAGCAATCCCTACAAAAACAACATCTTGATCTTTGTACTTTTGCCATGCCTGTTCAAACTCATGCGCTTCTACCCGACATTCCACACACCAAGATGCCCAGAAATTCACCACAACCACCTTGCCCTGCATCTCATCCAAATCAGCAACGGTGCGGGTTTCCCATTCATAGCCGTTAAAATATTCCATCGTAAAAGCTGGGGCTGTTTGACCCGCTTCAGGACGGGTAGCGCTGCTGTTAATCAGCCCCCATCCCATCAGCGCTACAAACGCCAAAATCGCCACCCAAATCATAATCTTCATTGGGCTGGCAGTTGATTTTCCAGCTTCCGGCTGATCCTGTTTATCGACTTGAAGTGTACTCATGATTCATCTAGCTCCGCTTCAACCTGATTGATGTAATCATCAATCGATGTCTTGGGTTGTTTTTGCTGTACAGTGGCAGAGCCATCTGGAGTTGCCAAAGCCATTTCTGCATCATCAGATTCACGACGCAGATTTTGCATAAAGCGTACAAACAAAAAGCCCCCAATCAACACTGCCACAATGGGAAACATCCATAAAATCAGGTTAAATCCACGACGCGGGGGATCGGCTAAAACGCCATCTCCATACTGCCGTGCAAAATAGTCAAAAATCTCATCTTGTGTTTGGCCTTCACCCAGTTTTTCACGAATCAGCTCCCGCCAATCCGCACAAGCCTGCGTCGCACACACATCCAACGGTGTATTTTCACATACCGGGCAAAACAAGTCTTTTGCCACTTCGTTTACTTCATCATCCGATACAGTCGGCTCTTCACCACCTTCCTGCGCATAAACTGGTATTGACACCAACAGCAACCCCGCGAATAGCATCAAAACTGTAAATCGAATGTATTTCGATAATCGTAAATCGAATGGTATTTGATAATCGTAAATCGTAAATTTCAAAGCCGCCCCCTAATCTGTTGCCACCGCCACACGCGGTTTACGAACCGTGGTCCGCTGTGAGACACGACTCGGCCAAACAGCAATCATGGTTCCCAAAATAAAGATGAAGCCGCCAGCCCACACCCAGTTAATCATCGGATTGAAAAAGATGCGGAAAGTGGCTGCTTGCGCACTCATCTCTTCCCAGTTGACAGTAATCACATAAAAATCTTCGGTAATCGTAGAGCGCGATCCCGGAATGGTCATTGGCTGACCAGTTCGTGTGTAAAGCTCAGAACGCGGATTCAATTGCCCTACGTATTTGCCGTTGTCATACACATCTACCGTTGCTTCGGTGATAATCAAATCATCTGGCCCTGGATATTGATCCATGCCCACAAACTGCATTTCATAACGCGCCAATTGAACCTTGTCACCAATTTCCAGGCGCACCTGCGTCTCTTCCTGATAAATTTCAACACCAACGATGCCCACAGCCATCACCAATACGCCAATATGAATCCAGTAACCACCATATCGACGACGATTACGCCCCATCAAGCGGCCAAAAGCTGTCCAAATTGGTTCGCCTTTCTTCATCCGAGCACGTGTACCTTTCCAAAATTCCAACATGGTCAAAATCGAGGAAAAGATGACAACCCAAAAGCCGAGCAATCCCAACCATTGCCGCACACCCAAAGCAAACAACGCCCCAACCCCAATCGTTGCGGCCAATGCAGGCCAACGCAGCGACATACCAATCCGTTTGGGACTGCTGCGATACCACATGGTTAGCGGAGCCACGCCCATCAACAAAACCAGCGCCACAAACAAAGGCCACAATGCTTGTTCATAAACGGGCGGTCCCACAAACCCTTTTTCACCAGTTACCAATTCTGACAAAATTGGGTAATTGGTGAACAGCGTCACGATGGCTAAAATCGCCAAAAACAAGAAGTTATTGTACAAAAATGCGGCTTCTCTGGAGAAAAACGAATCGAGCCGATTTTTAGATTTCAGTTCATCCCAACGTACAAACAACCACCACGCTGAAAAGATAATCATAAAGGTCAAAAATCCGAAGAAGAGCGGGCCGATTGCAGATTGTGCAAAGGAGTGAACAGAGGAGATAACACCACTACGCACAATAAAAGTGCCATAAATAACCAGCACATAAGTCAGTACAATCAAGACCATGTTCCACATTTTGAACATATCTCGCTTTTCCTGAATCATGACCGAATGCAGGAACGCGGTTCCAGCTAACCAGGGCATAAAGGAAGCATTTTCAACCGGGTCCCAAGCCCAGTAACCGCCCCAACCTAACACGTCATACGCCCAACGTCCACCAAGGATCATACCCAGGCTTAAGAACAGCCATGCGATCAAGGTCCAGCGGCGCGTGGTACGAATCCAGATGTCATCGAGCTTGCCAGACATCAATGCCGCCATCGCAAATGCATAAGGCACCAAGAATCCAACATACCCCAAATACAACACGGGCGGATGGATAATCATGCCAGGATGACGCAGCAGAGGGTTCAAGCCATTGCCATCGGGGGGGATAAATTCGCTCAGTGCAAATGGATTTTCGACAAAAACGGACAGGCTTAAAACGAAGATTTGGGAGAAACTGGCAACGAGGCGTACGTATGGCATCAGTTCTTTTTGGTCACCCCATTTACGAATCATGGCCGCAGCTGTGCAAATAGCGAGCAGCAAGTTCCACAACCTCAAAGAGCCTGCT
>QQUD01000171.1 GCA_008501785.1 Chloroflexota bacterium | reverse complement strand
AGCAGTGCAGTTAACGCTTCGGTCATGATACCTTGATTCCAATACGGCCGTTCTAACTCATACCCAATCTCTCCAATTTGCTGCCTTGGTTTCCATGCATTAAAGCCACAACAGCCAATGAGACGATTTCCATCCTCACGCAATGTAATTCCCCAATGAATGCCTTGGCCTTTATAGAAACGCTGCTGTCGCCTTTCGAGCAAGGCCAAACTATCCTCTAAGGAACGAAAAGCATTGATATTATAAAATTTTGTCACATCAGGATCAGAGAAAATACGAAACAAATCCGATTGGTCAGACACTTTCAATTCTCGCAAACATAATCGGTCTGTCAATAATTCTGGGAATTGCACGTTAATCTTTTAATCCTCTTTTTTGATTGGTTTCGATGTCTTTCAATAATAAAAAACAATAAAAAGCAACACAACTCACCATTTATAGCTGAGAACTGACATTTTTCACAATTTGATGTGCAGAATGTAACTATCTATGCTTTTCCAGTGGCAGTATATTCCTACATTATTACAAGCTAGTTTGGTGCGCTTCATTTTGAAACATAAAAAGAAAGCGCGAAACATTTTAGAGTTTAGCAAGTGGTTTTGATTTTAGCACAAGACCATTTTGTTAGGCTATCTTTTTGCTCCCATAAACAAGGAGTTTATGATGATCAAAGATCCCGAATCTTCAAATTTAGAATTGTTCCAAACCGCAGTTAATGATTTACCGCATGGTGTTGAATTGCTACACAATCCAATGCTGAATAAAGGCACCGCCTTTACATGTGAGGAAAGGGAGAAACTCGGCCTTCATGGCATATTGCCCCCATGCGCAGCTACGCAAGAAATGCAAGTTGATCGCATTATGGGCAACTACAACGTAAAGCCTAATGATCTGGAAAAATATATTTTCTTGATGAGTCTAGAAGATCGTAATGAAAATCTATTTTATCGGGTTGTCATGGAAAATCTTGAAGAGATGATGCCCATCATCTATACACCGACCGTAGGAAAAGCGTGCCAAGAATATGGACACATTTTCCGCCGCCCGCGTGGCCTCTATATTAACTCAAATTTCAAAGGTCGCATTGCTGAAATCTTAAAAAATTGGCCTTATGAAGACGTTCGTGTCATTGTTGTGACCGATGGCGAGCGCATTTTAGGTCTTGGTGACCTGGGTGCCAATGGTATGGGCATTCCAGTCGGCAAATTATCACTCTACACAGCCTGTGCAGGCATCAACCCCTCCCAAACACTACCTATAACGCTTGATGTAGGCACAAACAACCAAGAACTGCTTGACGATCCGCTTTACATTGGTTTGACGCAAAATCGTCTGCGCGGTGAAGCATATGATAAGTTTGTAGAAGAGTTTATAACGGCCGTTCAGGACCGTTTCCCCAAAGCACTCATCCAATTTGAAGACTTCGCTAACATCAACGCATTCCGTCTTCTAGATAAATACCGAGATCGCATTCTCACCTTCAACGATGACATTCAAGGAACTGCCAGTGTGACATTGGCTGGCATTTATTCTTCGCTGCGCATCACAGGCAAACCGCTGAAGGATCAGACCCTGGTATTTTTGGGTGCTGGTGAAGCCGGGATTGGCATTGCCGACCTGATTGTGTCTGCCATGATGGAAGAAGGCATCAGCAAGGAAGAGGCAATGCAGCGCTGCTGGTTCCTCGATTCGAAAGGGCTGGTTATCAAGAGCCGAGAAAATTTGGCAGAACACAAATTGCCATACGCACATGATCATGAATCACTGCCTGATTTACTTGCGGTCGTCAAAGAACTGAAACCAACCGCTCTCATTGGCGTATCTGGGATGCCAAACACATTCACGCAGCCCATTGTCGAAGCAATGGCCGAATTTAACGAACGGCCGATTATCTTCGCCTTGTCTAACCCGACTTCCAAAGCTGAATGCACGGCTGAAGAAGCATACACATGGTCAGAAGGACGCGCCATTTATGCCAGCGGCAGCCCATTTGATCCGGTTACGCTAGATGGCAAAACACATGTGCCTGGTCAAGGCAACAACTCTTATATCTTCCCTGGTGTAGGATTGGGTGTTGTGGCTTGTGAAGCAATAAATGTCCCTGATGAGATGTTTAGTGCGGCGGCTAAAACGTTGGCAGGCCTGGTAAATGAAGATGACCTGGCGATGGGGCGCGTTTACCCACCTTTAACCAGCATTCGTGAAGTATCGGCTGCAATTGGAACGGCCGTTGCCGAAGTCGCTTACGAGAGAGGGCTAGCACGTTTAGAAAAACCTGAAGATTTAAGAGCTTACATTGAATCTGTGATGTATCAGCCAACATATATGAGTTATACAGAAGAATAGTACGATACTCATTCTGGCCGGTTTCAAAACCGAGTCAGTAAATAAAAAGGGGAATGGCTGGAAACGGCCGTTCCCCTTTTTATTCTTCCACTTTTGAAGCACAAGGAATATAAAACTTAAAACAAGCCCCCTTTCCCACTTCACTCTCAACCCAAATCTGCCCTTGATGCCCTTCCACAATGCGCCGTGAAATTAACAATCCCAATCCTGTGCTTTTTTCACCACCTGTGCT
>QQUD01000103.1 GCA_008501785.1 Chloroflexota bacterium | reverse complement strand
ACGGCTTTATTTGGCATTTTTTGGATTGCCGCCATTTTAGGGCTGATACTCGTGCAGCGCGGCGCAATGAACAACGCCGTTTTGCTGACGCTGCCTGGATTTTTGATGATTGGCTTATTTGCCAACGAGCTTTTGGCAGAAAAAATGAACCATACCGGTTGGTTGGTTGGGTCCGGCACATTTCTCGTGTTGATTTTGGCATTGGTCAATTTAGCCCGATATGTACGTCGGTTCCCATTTGAACCAGAAAAACTAGAAAACGTGTGGATAATTTTATTCGCCTTCGCGTTTGGCTTCACACTTTTGTATTTTGTTTTGTCCTGGGATGTGAAGTCTGTTTATCAAGGCACGCTGCTAGGATTACTGGCATTTTTTGTCTTTTTCAACTGGGGCACCGGCTGGTGGCTGGCACATCACAGTGCCAACGATCCGCGCGAACGCTGGGTAACAGAAGGGACCAACAGCGATGTGCTATTTTTGCTGCCAGTTATTGAGGAAGTAGCTGAACAAGCCGCAAACTCTATTGAAAATTTAGATGTGTTCTCTAGCGTTGATTCACCCGTTTTGCACTGGTATTTACGCGACGTGGATGGGGTACAATTTAGTAAAGCGTTGCCCGTTGGCACCCCTCATGATGTGATTATCACGCCGGTTGGTGCAGATTTAGCACTGGGCAGCGATTATATGGGTGGTGATTATGGCTTCATCAGCACAGAACCCGAATCGCTCAACACAGGCAGTCAAACGCCACTGATGGATATGCTGCGCTGGTGGTTCTTTCAAGAATCAAACGCCATCACGCCAGAATCACGCATTATTTTATGGCTACGTGCCGATATTATGGAAAAGTAGCAAGGGGCAAGGAGCAGGGGCAAGGATGAATTCTTTTCCTACTTTGCACTTTGCACCTTGCACCTTTGCACCCAATAACTTATGGAAAATAGCGTACTAAATTTAGTGGGACCTGTTCCTACCTACGCAGATGAGCAAAATCATTCCTTGATTAATCGCTGCCTTGCTGGTGAGGATACGGCGTATGTGGCGCTGTATAACATGTATGCAGGGATGATTTACAGGCTTTGTTACAGCTTGTTGCAGAACAAGGAAGATGCGGAAGAAGTTTTACAAGATAGTTTTGAGTACGCTTTTCGCAGTCTAGCTCGATATGATGCGAATAAGTCGGCTTTTAAAACGTGGCTGTACCAAATTGCAGTCAGCAGGTGTCGCAACAAGCGGCGGCGCAAATGGCTGCCTACATTTTCAATTAACCAGCTAACAAATGGCGATATAACTGACAAAGACACACCCGCACCAGATGAGGTATCACATCTTTCAGAAAAGCAGCAGCAGGTTTGGCAAGCGTTGCAGCAGTTATCAACGAAATTGAGAGAAACGGCCGTTCTCCGCTACTACGACGGCCTCACTTATGCCGAAATTGGCGAAATCCTGAACATCCCGACCAAAACGGCCGAATCGCGGATGCGGTTAGCACATAAGGCGTTACGGGAGTTGTTGGCAGAGGTTGAATGGTAAAAAGTGAGTAGTGAGTAGTGAATAGTGGGAAGATTGCGACAAGACTAAAGACTTAACGACTACGAGACTAATATGATTCACATCAACACAAAATTAGGCGATTATGTATTGGATTTGCTGCCACGGCGTGAGCGGCGCGAGGTTGAGCTGCATGTGGCGCATTGTGCGGATTGTGAGGCGGCGCTGGCGTCGGAGAAAGCGGTGGGACGTTTGCTGCGCGGCACGTTGAGCAGTGTAACGCAGCCGGATAACGGCCGTTTACGCCAACTCATGCCCACCCTCCCCACCCAAAAACAACGCCCCGCCTTTAACTTTTCCTGGCAGCGGCAGTTAGCATCGGTTTGCGTAATGCTCATTTTACTGATTGGCGGTTTCGGCTGGTACGAATCGAATCAAAACCGCAACTTGATGCCGCTGCCGACATTTGTAGCCATTACAGCTACGTACACGTCAGAACCAACAATAACCAACACAGCAACGACTGTGAAAGCAACGGCTGAACCAACTGTAACGGCCGTTTCTGAAAACCCAGCGCCTGACTTCAACGCCACCCCTCCACCTAACCCCACACCGATTGCGGCGTTATCAACATTTTCAAATTGAGAGAACTATGAGTGAATTGACAACACCAGAACCAAAACGAGATTTTCTTTCCCAACCAGTCTTGGCTGTGATGAGCATTGATTGGGAAAAAGCAATTTATATCGCCTTCATCATTTTGGCGATTGTGACCCGATTTTTTGATTTAGGGTCACGGGTGATGAGCCATGACGAGAGCTTGCACACCCAGTTTTCCTACCAATTTTACGACGGGCAAGGGTTTAGCCATACGCCATTGATGCATGGGCCGCTGCTGTTTCATATTACGGCCGTTTCCTACTGGATGTTTGGCGACAACGACTTTGCCTCCCGTGTGCCGATTGCGCTGCTGAGCGTGATGCTGGTTGCTATCCCCTACTTTTTGCGCCGCTGGTTGGGACGTGAAGGGGCGATTGTCACCAGTTTCATCTTTTTGATTTCGCCGTATTTGACTTATTATGGCCGTTACATTCGCCACGACATTCCAGTTATTATGTGGGCGCTGATTATCTTCATTGCTATCATGTTTTACCTGCGTGAGCAGAAGGATAAATATTTGTGGTGGTTTGCCGCTGGCATGGCGCTCATGTTTGCCACCAAAGAAGTCTCCTTCATTTACACAGCAATTTTTGGCAGCTTTTTGGTCATTCGACTGCTAACCCGTATTGGCTTACCAGATTGGATTCGACCTACTCTGCCCAAATTGCGCACACCGATGTTTGTTGTGGCGTTGGGGTTGTTGATGATTGGGGGTGGTTTTGTCGGTCACACACTGGCTCCCAATGGAGATACGGCCGCAACGGAAGCGGAGGATGGCACAGAGCCTTTTGCAGCGGATCCGACGGAAGAAACGGCCGTTTCCGAAGAAATCATTTCACCACTCGATCAAACCTTACGCTGGGTAATGGTGATTGGCGTTGGCGTGCTCAGTGCCGGACTCTTCATGACTGCTAACGCCGCCCGATCTAAGCTGGACCGGTACCCTGAATTTGATTTTATTGTGCTGTTTACCAGCATTGTGCTGCCGATGGCCTCGCCACTGCTGGTGGCCATGCTGGGATGGGACCCCCGCGATTACACGCTCAATACTTGCATGGTTGAAGGCCAGGAAACGATGTCTGCCTTTCAGCTATTCATTGGACGCGCAACAAACTCAGTTTGTGTTTCCTCGTTCCTGGAATCGGGCATGGTGCGCACGGGCTTGTTTTTACTGATTACGCTGCTGGTAGGCGTGTTGTTAGGATTGTGGTGGAACTGGCAGCGGTATGCCGTCATTGCCGCGATATTCCACACAATTTTCTTTATCCTGTACACCTCCGTTTTCACCAATTTACCGGGTTGGACCAGCGGCATGATTGGGTCGCTCGGTTACTGGCTGGAGCAACAGGCGGTGCAGCGCGGCAATCAACCAGAGTTTTACTATTTTGTAGTGGTCCCACTTTATGAATTTTTGTCGCTCATTTTTGCGCTGGCGGCGATTCGACTGTGGACAAAAAAGCAGCGGTTGAACAGCGTGTTAGGCTACTGGTTGAGCTTAATTGTGCTGTCGCTGCTCGGCTACAGCCTGGGCAACTGGTTCTTCAACCGGCTCAATGAGTTTGGTGCAGTACCGAACACATTTTATGGGTTGCTAATTGCAGGGCTTACCCTTGGCATCGGCATACTGGTCTGGTTCTTCCTGATCCGCAGCCGGATGTTGGATGCGCAAAACGAAACGGCGCTGATCGATTATCTGTCGCCTTATTTAGATGATGCCGGACTGGAATTGCTGTGCAATCAGCTTGACGTGGACCCCGCTGAACTTGAAGGAGTGACGACTGAGGAAAGAATTGGGGATTTGGTGCTGTTTTATAGTGAAGACGGCCGTTTCTCCAAACTCACCACCACGCTCCGCAGCAATTGGTCCAAGCTGATGGCCGCCAGCACATTTGGTGATAATGTACCCCGCAAATTCAACTTCTCACAACAAAGAACCGTTCTGCCATCGCTCGACATGAACGAGATGGTTGACTTTATTCCATTTATCGTCTGGTGGCTGATTCTCACCTGGGTCGCTTACACGGTAGCTGGTGAAAAGATGCCGTGGTTGAGTACTCATTTTGTAATTCCGATGGCGATGCTGTCGGGCTGGTATTTTCAGGAAAAGATTAAAGAGGCGGGGGGCATACGGCCGTTATTCGTCAAATCCAACCTCATTTACCTGACCATCACTGTCGTTGGCATCGTGGCTGCGGCAATGGCTTTGGGGCCACTGCTATTGGGTCAGGTGCAATTTGGCGACCAGACACAGCAAAATCTGGCACAAATCGGCCGTTTCTTCGGTGGCTTGCTCACCGTTGGTGTGCTGTTCTACTTCCGCGAACAGCTGCGAGCAAGTATCAGTCGTGCCAGCAGCAGCACCTTGACCGCACTTGGCGTCTTTGTTGTGCTCAGTCTGCTCACAATTCGATTCACCTACATGGCAAACTTCCAAAACGCCGACTACGCCACCGAATACATGGTGTATGCACACGGCGCACCGGCCGCAAAAAGTGTGGTTATGAATCAAGTCGAAGAGTTGTCGATGCGGCTCAACGGCGACAAAACGATGAAGGTTGCCTTTGGCGGCAGCGGCGTGGCCTGGCCGTTCACCTGGTATCTGCGTGACTATCCGAATCGTAACTACTTCGCCGAAAATGCGTCGTCTAATTTGACCGAATTCCCGATTGTAATCGTGGGCCGTTCGCAAATGGAAAACGTGGACCGGCTGCTGAAAAACACGCACGAATACACCACACACACCTATCTCTGGTGGCCGATGGAAGAGTATCGACAAATTACATGGAACGCGATTTTAGGTGATCCACAAGCTTTACCCGAACAACGGCGCGGCCTGGGCGATGCGGCTGTACGTCAGGCGCTGTGGGACATCTTTTTCTACCGTGATTACAGTTCTTATTCGCAAGTATTTGGCAGCCAGCTAACCACGGGTGAATGGCCTTTGCGTGATGATTTACGCCTCTACATTCGGCGCGACGTGTTGGCAACGCTGTGGGATTATGGCGTGGGCGCAATCAATGCACCCACAATCGTGGACCCATATGCAGAAGGTGAGCTTTTCTTGACGCCTTCACTCGTGATCAATGAATTGGGCGTGCCGGGAGCCAATGAAGGCGAATTGGCGGGGCCGCGCAATGTGGCGGTGACAGAAGACGGCCGTATCTTCGTCGCAGACTCCGGCAATGCACGTATCCAGGTCTTTGAGGCTAATGGCGAATTGATCACTGCCTGGGGCAGTTTTGGCACTGAACCGGGCCAATTTAACGAACCGTGGGATTTGGCCGTAGACGACCAATTTGTGTATGTGGCCGACACCTGGAATCATCGCGTGCAAAAGTTTACGCACGACGGCGAATTGGTGGGCGTCTTTGGGTCTAGTGGCTCACAAGCAGATGCACCGGAAACTGAAGGACTCGGCTTCTTTTTTGGGCCGCGTGATGTGATGCTTTATGGCGATGATCAACTGCTAGTGACAGACACCGGCAACCATCGTATTCAAGTTTTAGACCGCAACGGTAACTTTATCACCCAGATTGGCAGCCAGGGCGGTTCACTGGGTCAAATGTTTGAACCGGTTGGGCTAACCGGGGGTCAAAATGGGGATGTATTCTTGGTGGATACGTGGAACAGCCGTGTGCAACAATTTACCGGCGATCTGTTTGCCTACAATGAATGGCAGGTGAATGCATGGGCAGGTAATTCGATTAACAACAAGCCTTATATCGCCAGTGACCGAGACGGCCGTTTATACGTCACCGACCCCGAAGGCTATCGCATACTCATCTTCAATGTGCAGGGTGAATATCTGGGCCGATTTGGCACGTTTGGCACAGACGTTGACAGCTTTGGTCTGCCGAACGGCATTTTCATTGACAGCGAAGATTATATTTACATCGCAGATTCGGCGAACAACCGGCTGCTGAAGTTTGACCCGATCTTCCCGGCGCCGCCGGAAACGGCCGTTGAGGGAGAACCTGTCGAACAAGAGGCAATGGAATCGGATGAAGCCGTGGAAGATGAAGCTGTTGAAGAAGAGGTTTCTGAGGAAAAGATGGAAGATATAACCTCGGACGAAGAGACCGCAGACGAAGAAGAATCTGAGGTTAGGCCAACACCAACTGAAGAATAATTTGTATATATTGGCGGTAGGGCAAAGACATGTCTTTGCCCTACCGCAGGTTTTATTGTTGCATCAATTTCAATATATTGCCATCCAGGTCTTGAAAAATCACAATCGTGCCCCAGGGGTTTTCGCTATAACCGAGAATGTGAACGCCTTTAGCCTGTAGTTGTGTTTTGGCGTCAGCAGCATTGGCAACGCTGAATGTGACGGTGCCACCACAATGTGGTCCGTGTGCGTCGTGGGGGATGTTGGGAACGGCCGTTCCCCCCGTCCAATGCAACCCAACCCGCACCCCACCCGCTTTCAATCCAGTAAAATGCGCGTCTTCATCCGTCACCGTTAAACCTAACACATCCCGATAAAACGCAACCGCCCGCGCCATATCTTGCACGTTGTAATACACATCTTGTACGCCAGTAACCATTTTCGATATCTCCTTATTAGCATTTCAGCAATTCAGCCAGTCAGCTTGTCAGCTAGAATAAGCGGCTGAAATGCTGACAAGCTGAAGCGCTGAAATGCTTTTTACACCATTACCGCAAGAAACGTCAAGAATTGGGTCAGATTGTCAGGTATAATTCAAACAATTCACTGCTCAACAAGCGAAAACATGATAGAAAACACAACACGATTATTGCCAACTCTGGTTTATATTCAAACAAATTTAGCTGAAAATTTGTCGCTCGAAGCTGTAGCACAGCAGGCAGACATGTCGCCGTTTCATTTTCACCGGCTGTTTCACAACAGCATTGGTGAAACGCTGAAACAGTACACGATGCGGCTGAGATTAGAGCGTGCAGCCTATGAACTGCGACTGCGCGAAGATTCGATTTTGGACATTGCGCTCAATTGTGGATTTCAATCGCACGAAACATTTACCCGCGCATTTCGGCGGCATTTTGAACGTACACCGCGCCAATTTCGGAAAGGAAATGGGAACCGTGCCCACCTTGCTGATGACAGCGAACACGGCCGTTTACTCAACCACATGACCCAAACCTACCACCTCTCCAAAGTCAGCATCCAGCAGCGCACCCCGATTCAAGTCGCCTTTCTGCGCCACATTGGCGATTATGTCAACGTAGACATGAGCGTGTATGACAAACTCGTCGATTGGGCGCAAACCAATGGCGCATACACCGGCAGAAATCTAATCATCGGCGTCGGACACGATTCGCCAGACATCACGCCAGTGGAAAAGCTGCGGTTTGATGCGTGCTTAGAGGTGTTTGAGCAAATACGGCCGTTTTCCCCCATCGGCTACCAAATCATCCCCGGCGGCACCTTTGGCATCGCCGACTACACCGGTCCTTTTGGGCCTACGATGTATCAAGCCTACATCGACATTTTCACCCAGCTTGCCCAACAAAAAAACATCGAAATCATCGGCCTCCCGGTCATCGAAATCTATCACACAACCAAAATCAACCCGGACTACGCACTTAATCACGTAGAAATCTGTGTTCCGGTGAAAAAGGTAGTTAGTTAGTTGGTTAGTTAGTTGGTTAGTTAGTCTCCAACCTCTAGACAAACCAACTAACCAACTAACCAACAAACCAACTAACCAACTAACCAACTAAAAAAAGGAGAATCACATGATCATTGAAAATTACACACAATTAGGTGGCTACCATCCTGAAACGGCGACGTTGACGAATGCGCTGGCTCATGCTGGGGTGGTGAATCCGGTGACGAAACGGCCGTTTACCGAGTCCATGATTCTGGGCATTGGCGGTGGTTTGGGGGTTGGCTACATTTTATGGGAGTTCAAAAAGCACAATTCCGCTATTATCACCTTGGGGTATCGCAATAAGTGGAATTACACGGTTGAGTATTTGCAAAATGCGTGTGATCGGTTGGGAGTGGTTCCCGTTTTCCACGAAACAGGTGGTCCTAAAAAAGCCGCCACCCAACTCACCAACGCTCTCGAAGCGGGCAAACCAGCCATTACCTGGATCGACCAGCAAAAGCTGCCTTACTTTGGATTACGTGAAGTATACAGCGGTTGTTTCGGCTACATGGTCAACGTCTTCGGCCTCGATGAAACCAACGACGAATTCATTCTCGACGACAAATCCCACAAGCCTATGCGTATCAAAACCGACGAGTTAGCCGATGCACGCGCACGAATCGGTTCCTACAAAAACCGCATCATGCTCATCGACTCACCCAATGGATCCATTCAGCTCGACAATGCCATTCACGCAGGCATCAACGATTGCGTCGAATACCTGAGCAGTTCATCCCAAACCTTCTCCCTACCCGCCTTGACCAAATGGGCCAAAATGATGACCGACACGAAAAACAAAAAAGGGTGGCCCACCGTTTTCAAACAAGGCACAGGGCTTTACAGCTCACTGCGATCCCTCTACGAAAGCATCAAACACACCACCACCGAAGGCGCAGCCCTACGCAACCTCTACGCCGACTTCCTAGACGAAGCAGAAACAGTTTTGGCACATCCAGCATTACCTGACGCTGCCAGTAAATATCGAGAAGCTGCAAATTTATGGGAGAATCTCGCGGACACGGCTCTACCCGACAACCTGGCCCCGTTACGTGAAACCAAACGCCTCCTGGCCGAAAAATACGACATCTGGCGCAACGAAGGGCATGACGGCATGGCTCAAATCGACGAACGAAACCAACAGCTTCACGAAATCGAGTCTGAACTTAACCCTGGCCTCCCCATGCAGCCCACCGAAACCGAAGCCCTCTTCACCGAACTACAAACCCAACTCTACGCCCTACACAAAGCCGAAACGGCCGCACTCAACACCCTCAGTCAGGTCGTAGCCTAACAAAAGAAATAGGACACAAATGAACACAGATGAACACAGATCTTTTTCTTAATCTGTGCAAATCTGTGTTTATCTGTGTCCCATCTCCTCACCCCGTCATTTCGACAAGCTTCGAGGTTTTAATCTGCCAGTGTCGATAAATCGCCCTCATCCTGACCTTGTGCGCGTGCTTTCAACACACGACGCATGATTTTACCTGAGCGTGTTTTCGGCAAATTGTCTACAAATTCGACGGTTGTTGGTTTGGCAATCGGACCCATCTCATGACCGACATGGGCGCGCAGATCCTGAGATAGCTTCTCACTGCCAGCCCATCCTTGCCGCAATATGCAATACGCCATGATGATATTACCTTTCACCTCATTCGGATCGGGCACACCAATACAGGCCGCTTCTGCCACAGCTTCATGGCTGACCAGGGCACTTTCAATTTCGGCCGTGCCTAACCGATAGCCAGATACCTTAATCACATCATCAATCCGGCCAATCACCCAGATGTAGCCATCCTCGTCCTTCTTGGCGCTGTCACCGGGTAAATACCAGCCCTTCTCACGAAAACGGCTCCAGTATTGATCCACATACCGATCCGGATCGCCATAAATCGTGCGTAACATGGCTGGCCACGGCCGTTTTATGACCAAATACCCTTCTTCATTCGGCGGCAATGATACACCATCCTCATCCACCACATCCACTTCAACACCAGGGAACCCACGTGTCCCTGAACCAGGCTTCAATGGCACACTCGGCAGCGGCGTAATCATAAAATTACCCGTTTCCGTCTGCCACCACGTATCCATAATCGGACACTGCTCATTGCCAATCACGCGATGATACCACTTCCACGCTTCAGGATTGATCGGCTCACCAACCGACCCCAGCAAGCGCAAGCTCGACAAATCATGTTTGTTCGGCCAGCTACGCCCAAATCGCATCAACCCACGAATCGCTGTCGGTGCTGTGTATAAAATTGTGATGTCATACTTGGCAATCAACTGCCACCACCGATCCGGATATGGGTACGTGGGCGCACCTTCATACATAAAACTGGTAGCACCCAAAATCAACGGTGAATACACAATATAGCTGTGTCCCGTAATCCAGCCCGGATCAGCTGCACACCACCACACGTCCTCTGGTTTAATATCAAACACCCATTTCAGCGTGGTCGAAGTACCCACCATGTAACCGCCGTGTGTATGCAAAATCGCCTTCGGTTTTCCAGTCGTACCCGATGTGTAGAGGATGAAAAGCGGGTCTTCGGCATCCATCACTTCCGTTGTTGCTTTTGCATCACTCCAGGGAGGTCGTTCCATCGCATTCGATTTCCCAAGTCCTGGGATTCAGTCGCAAGACCTTGCGCCGGTGGCCGTCCTGGTCTGTAGCCTGCAGGCCTTGGAC
>QQUD01000509.1 GCA_008501785.1 Chloroflexota bacterium | reverse complement strand
TTCAATCGCCTGGTCACGGGCATCTGAAAGAGCTTGCTCTATCTTTTTTTGTTTGGACAAATCGGTGACAACAACAATAGCGCCCCCTTCGTTGATGTTGTTTTGGCGGGGAACGGCCGTTAACAAGACATGTACATCCTTACCAGTTATATGCCTCAGCGCCAACTCTCGCACCAATTTATTAGCTTGCAAGTCTTTAGAGGCCGGTTGAATAGATTCATAAATATCTGCATTACTTAACAACGACACCATTGATTTATCAATCAATTCATCATTGTTATATCCAAGAATATTTCCAAATGCGGGATTACAGTATCGAATCTTTTGGTCTTTAGTCAACACCAGCAAGCCTTGCCCCATATTTCCCATAATCTGGTGTGCGAAATCTCGCTCTCTTTGCAATGCAGTTTCTGCTTGTTGCCGCTCTAATACCAACCCGAGTTGATTGGCGACTCTTTGACTAAGCGCAATATCTTCATCACTAAATTCTCTCATTTCTAGTGAATCAAACCCCATCGTACCCACAACCTTATCATCAATCAAAATAGGGATGAGCAATATTGAAGCAATCCCAAACTCTGCCATCATCGCATGAACTGGAGCCATGAGAGGATCGTGTTGGGCATCTGTGATTGCCAATGCCTTCTTTTCGTTTAATAGAAATTCCATTGATGCATTATTGGCAAGCGGAATGGGATGACCTAAAGAACTCCGTTGACCTGGTTCGCAATATTCAGCAATCACTTCTGCATGCGTTCGCTCTTCGTTTATTAAAGCAAATGCACCTTTTGGCACTTGAAAAAACTGGGATAATTCAACACAAGCACTTGTCAGGGTATCCATAAAATCATTTTTGGAGGTTGTCAATGAGGCCACACGCCGCAACAACTCTTCTTCTTGTAAATTGCGCCGTAGCCGCGTTTCCATCTGCTTACGCTCAGTCAAGTCTGCAATAACAGCAATGGCGCCACTAATTTCTCCATCAACATAACGGGGAACGGCCGTCATCAAAACATAAAGCGTTGAACCGTTCACATGCACTAACGGTAATTCAATCTTTTGTACATCACCATCCAACCAACGCCGATAAACTTTATCAACCTTTTTCTTGTTCAACCTAAAAACTAAATCAAGTACTGATTTTCCAACAAGCTCTTCAGGGTGATAACCAAGCATTCTGGCAAAAGTTGGATTGCTATATTCAATAAACCAGTTCGTATTAGCGACAACGAGACCCTGCCCCATATTGTTCATAATCTGACGAGCAAAATCTCGTTGTGTTTCTAATTCTTCCTCAGCCCGAATACGCTGAAATGCTTGACTAATTTGGGTCGCAATTTGTTCGACAAATGAAATATCAGCTTGCGTAAATTCTTGAGAATTTTGAGTGGCAAATTCAAAAACGCCTTTAATTTGCTCATCAATATCAACTGGAATCAAAAAGGCTGATGCATTGTCAGATTCTTGAAGAATATCTTGTACAGGTTCCAAAATGTCTGCATTGTTTACATCTGTAATGATTAATGCTGTCTTTTGAGCCATTAAAAAATCTTTTGGCGCAACATTCAAAATTGAAATTAGATTATGCTCAGAATCAACGGCTGTTGAGTTAACATAATCAGCAATCACGTCCATATACATACTTTCTTCATTAAGCAATGCAAAAGCACAAATAGGCATATTAAAAAAATGGGTCAATGTTTCGCAGATGGTTGCTACAATCTCTGAAAACTCGTTTTTTGAGGTGGTAAGTGAAACAATTTGACGAAGAACTTCTTCTTCTTTTAATTGCCGTCGCAGCTTCATTTCTAACTGCTTGCGTTCTGTAATGTTTTCTTTAATGGCTACAAATCTTGAAATTTTGCCGTTTTCATCCTCCACCGGCGCAATTGTCATCTGTTCATGGTATAAAGTGCCATCTTTGCGGCAATTAATCAGCTCTTCTCCATGCCAAACATTTCCAGCTCTAATTGTTGACCATAAATCCTGGTAAATTTTTTCATTATTATTTCCAGATTTTAAGATACGTGAGTTTCTCCCCAATACTTCATTGTAAGAATAACCCGTTAGCTTAGTAAAAGCTGGATTCACCCACAAAATATCGCCTTTATCATCAGAAATCACAATTGCATTGGCTGCTGATTCCAAAGCAGCTGCTTGTAATTTTAGCTGCTTTGAGGCTCGTTTTGCTTCAGTTATGTCAATACTAGACACAATTATTTGAGAAAGTGACTTTTCGTATCCAGGAGAAACTGACCAACGAATAGCAACATCTTTTGCATCTCCATCAAGGGTGTAGTTTACCCCTTCACTCTCAAATACAGTACCGCCTTGACTAATTACAATTAGCTCTTGTTTAAAAATTTCAAAGGCTTCCGTGCCAAAAATCTTATCGAGATTATCTAGCAACTCTTGCTTGCTTTTGGCATTGTACATTTTCAAAGTAGCCTGATTAACATCAATGACACGAACGAGGCTAATGCAGTGGCTAACAATTTCTGGATGGGCACTAAAATAGGATAGAAAATCGGTGACTCCATCCTCTCTCAACTGTTCGATAACCTTTTTAACTTCAGAGAAATCTTCTTCCCAGAGAGAAACTGGAGTAGCTTCAAACAAACCTTGGTATTTGTTTTGACTATTGGTGAGGAGGTTGTTGATAACGGCCGTTTCATCTTCATCAAACTGTTCAACATCTCCATTATTCCTGTTTAGTCGTGTGGGATTTAACTCAATATTTTTTGTCATACTCATCCAACTTTGTTAAAAGCAAATAGGGACTTCATAATCAATAAGTATAAATTTATTTTAACATTTAGATGCGACAAAAAACGATTATACGTAAGTACCAGGGACCATCTACACCCTATAACTTTAGTAACCATCTTGTGCTGATTTAGGTTAAATTAGGCTCCCGATTGCTTGGAGGGATCGAAAACGGCCGTTAGTGCCTCATTGATATTTGTCTACACGAAACTGAGGTAGACTCTATTCTGAATCGATTAAGTGCAAAACCTCATGCGCAGACTTATCGTCAATGACTAACGTATTGAAATAACTGCCGCGAATAGCAGCCAACACAGCAGAAGCTTTCAAAGGTGAAGCACTGACGCCAATCGACCATT
This sequence comes from Chloroflexota bacterium, assembly GCA_008501785.1. The sequence continues at coordinate 7,367 of QQUD01000509.1, read as the reverse complement.
TTGCTATACGCATGTATTCAAATGGCATAGCTACCACCCGATTATTAAAAGAACTGATTTCGTTGCCTTGTCCATCAATTAATTTCGCAACCAAGTGACCAACAGCTCCTTGCTCCTGATACATCAATCTCTCTTCTGATGAGATGTAACCGGCTCTTTCAAGGCTAGACATTTCCTCGGCAAGTGAACCAATTCCCTGAATCATAATATCAGCATTAGCTGCCCGATTCATCGTCTCCTGAATTTGTGGGAGCTGCATCAATACATCGCGTATTTCTTGACTTTCGACAACTGCTGGCGCATGCACATATCGGTAAGTGCCATGCAGCCGTTCCGCCATGCGTAGCGCAATTTCCGGCCCGTCAATCTGTGAATCACCTTCACCCAAAGCCCCCACCATCTGCACAATCTCCACCCCTTCAACAGGCGTCTCATCTAACGCCTGTACAGTATGGTAAAGTGTCTGTCCAAACGTAATACCAATGGTGATGTCCCGCTCAATAATGCTCAACAATAGTTCTGAAGCGGCCTTTGCAACATTGCGCAACGAGTCTAAATACGTTTCACCTGCGGCAACCACAACCACATCCCTCAAATTGAATGCTTTTCGTATTTCTTCTGAAAGCTCTGGCATTTTTTCAATGGGCCGATTAATCGTAATTTCAACAATTCCGACTTCTCGTGCTTCGGCCAGCAATCGAGATACCTTAGACCGCGATGTGCCTAAAATATTGGCGATCTCGCGCTGACTTAAATTTCTTTCATAATAAAGTTCTGCCGCTCTGATGAGCCTAGACATTTTTGGTCGCATAATTTGCCCCATTTATATGAAAAATTTGCTTCAAATTTTCAAGCAAGTCTAACACAATCTTTTTTTCAGTTCACTCACTAGCATATTTTATCTTATAAAATATTGACCAATTGTGCAACATATTGCAATTTCGGCCAAAAAAGGTTGACAAATAGCAACAAACATGTAAAATGCTACCATTGAACGCAATTTCACATTTATGCACAACTGTTCAATCCCGTTCTCATCAATAACGAATAAGGAAGATGGAAATGCCAAAAGTACGAACTGTCCTTGGAGATATTGACGCGTCTGAATTGGGCTTCACCATGGCCCACGAACATATTTTGACCAATCCCAAAGGAAAAGGATCCAAAGCTGAAGCAGGTCATCACCTAGACAGCGTTGAAAAAGCGATCCAAATGCTGCAAGAATTTAAAGTCATTGATGGTGGCTGCATTATCGAAACCACCCCACAATCATGGGGGCGCAACACCCCAGGTATGGTCGAAGCTTCTCAAAAATCTGGCGTGCATGTCGTCGCTTGCACTGGCTATATTTGTGAAGAACATGGCTTAATGACGGAAGAAGTGAGCGACTTAACCATTGACCAAATCGCCGAGCGCATGATTCACGAAATTACAATAGGCATGGATGGCACTGACGTAAAGGCTGGCTGGGTAAAAGCTGGCACAGCTTACTTGCACATCACGCCGAATGAAGAAAAGGTGCTGCGTGCAGCGGCCCGTGCTGCCACCGAAACGGGCGTTTGTATGCACACGCACACCACATCTGGCACGATGGGCATTGAGCAAACAGAGATTGTTGAAAGCGAAAATTTTAACATGGAGCGCATGATTATTGCCCATGTAGACCGCCTTCCTGACCTCTGGTATCACCGCAAGATGCTGGAAAAGGGTGTTTACATCATTTACGACGGGCCAGGAAAGGCAAAATATTATCCGGACAGTATGCGTGTTGACTTGCTGCGGCAGCTTGTGGCAGATGGGTTTGAGAAAAAGATTATGCTGTCAAATGATATGGGGCGACGTTCACACCATAAGGTTTATGGATATGGACCGGGCTTCAACTGGATTAAGCAGCGCTTCTTACCTCGCCTGATTGAGGAAGGTTTTTCTGAAGAAACACTCGACAACTTTATGCTCAATAATCCGGCCAGAATTTATTCAATGGTGAAGTAACCCACATGGAAAATCTGCCTAAACTGCAATTGGCATTGGATAATGTAGATTTACAATCTGCACTCCATATCACCCAATTAACATTTCCTTACATTGATGTGATTGAGGTTGGCACTGTGTTGTGTCTGGCAGAAGGCATGAATGCAGTACGCATGATGCGTACTTTGTACCCAGACCACATCATTTTGGCTGATGTACGCATTATCAAGGCGGGGGGACTGATTGCGCTACTCTGTTTTGAAGCGGGCGCGAATTGGGTGAGTGTGGTGAGTGATGCGTCGTTGGAGACGATAACGGCCGTTACTCACCAATCCCACCTCCACAACGGCGACGTCCAAATCGAACTCAACAACAACTGGACACTCGCACAAGCTCGCCAATGGCGAGAACTCGGCATTACTCAAGTTGTGCTGCACCACTCCCAAGAAGCCAACAGCGTCAGCAAAAGGTGGCAGCAATCAGATTTTGACACGATTCACACGTTAGCCGACATGGGCTTCAAAGTGACCGTAACCGGAGGCATCACATTAGAAGATATAGCCATACTCAAGCAGCATCCCATTTTTGTCATTATTGCTGGCCGCGCCATTCGCAATGCCCCTGACCCACTGTCAGCAGCTCGCCAATTTAGCGAAGCGATACGATCATGACGGTCCCAAAGATTGGTATTTACGAAAAAGCGTTTTCTTCTGCGTTGGGCTGGGAGGAGCGGTTGGAAACGGCCGTTTCCCTCCACTTCGACTTCATGGAAATTGCCATCGACGCTACTCCCGAAAGATTAAGCCGTCTAGATTGGTCACCAACACAACGCGCCAGCCTGCGCAAAGCCATCAACAACACTGGCATCCCCATCTACAACATCGTCCTCAGCGCTCATCGCACCTACCCACTTGGCAGCGCTTCCCCCACAATCCGGCGTCAAGCCCGCAACATCCTCAAAAAAGCCATCGACTTCGCTGTTGATATCGGCATTCGCGTCATTCAACTAGCCGGATACTATGTTTTTGATGAGCCACATCATCCACAAACGCGTGAACGCTTTTGTAAAGGCTTACAGCAGGGCGTGTATTGGGCAAGTCAAGCTGGTGTCATGCTTGGCCTGGAAAATATGGATGGAGAAGACATCCTCTCACTTGACACGGCAATGGAATTCATCCGAGCCGCCCAATCACCCTGGCTGAAACTTTACCCTGATATCGGAAACCTTTCAGCCAACCATCTCGACGTTTGCACACAACTCCAACTTAGCAAAAATCACATCATTGGCATCCATCTAAAAGACACCACCCCCGGTTCATTTCGCAGAGTACAATTCGGAAACGGAACCGTCCCATTTGCAGACGCATTTCAAACACTGGCAAACATGAATTACAGCGGCCCATTCACACTCGAGATGTGGAATGACAACGCACCTGATGCTATCCAAATCGTTGCCACCTCAAAAGATTGGATTCTAAACAAAATGAAGGCTGGCAGTTTAATAAACGTGGAAGAGGAAGGAGGGATGCCCATGACATGAACCACATGGACCATTTTATCACACATTTTTATCAAATCCATAGAAGTCAATTGTTAGGAGAGAAAACATGAAGAAGAATTGGTTATTTAGAAAAAATTTCAATCTGCCATTTTTGTTGACCGCTTTACTATTTCTCACATTGGTGGTGGTTGCCTGTGGGGGAACACCAGAAACAATTGTCCAAGAAGTAGAAGTGACACGGGTTGTCACAGAGACCGTTGTGGAAACCGTTGTCGAAACCGTCATTGAAGAAGTTGAAGGCGAAATGGTTGAAGTTGAAGTGACTCGCGTTGTCGAAGTAGAAGCAGCCATGGAAGAAGAACTGCCATACGGATTGCTCCCCGGCAAGCCATATGACGGCACCGAACTGACATTCTTGATTTGCTGTCCCGCCGCCGCCCAATTTGCAGCGTGGGCAGACAGCACAGCCGAATTTAAAGAACTCACCGGCATCGATGTCACATTCACCAACGATCCTCTGGGTGGATTACGTGAAAAAATTGTTACCGAAAGTGTTGGCAACCCTGGCAGTTGGGACACAACAATTTACTTCGGAACCTGGGGACCATCACTCGCTCAATTCCTCGAACCCATCGAAACATACAGCGATCAAATCGACACCAACCTCTTAGATTATCCAAACTCATCCCGTCAAATTGCCACAATCGACGGTGTCACATACGGCATTCCCGTTCGATCACACGTCATGATGATGTACTATCGTGAAGACATTTTTGAAGAATTGGGGTTAGACGTGCCGACCACATGGGCTGAATTAGAAGATGCCGCACGCATTATCAATGAAGCCGACAATAGCACAAATGGCATCACCATGAACTGGGCCAATCAAGGTGGTGGTATCAACTTAATGGTGTGGACAAATTTCTTACGCACAAACGGTACGGACCTGTTTGATGATAATTGGCGTCCAATCTTCAACAATGCAGCCGGTATTGAAGCAACTGAATTTTATCAAGGGCTTTTAGAATATGCCCCTGCCGGTGCGCCAACCTACAACGAAGCCGATATGCGCAATTCATTTGCATCCGGTGAAGCGGCAATGGCGATTGGATGGTCCTGGTCATACAATATCTTTACCCGTGAAGACACGTCGGAAGCCATTGTGCGCGAAAATGTTGGGTTCACATCCGCTATCCCAGGCCCAAGCAAAGGTGGCTCCCCCATCTCCATGGCATGGCCAATGGGCATTTCTGCTAGCTCCAACAACAAAGAAGCCTCACTTGAATGGATCAAATGGATGACAAATCCAGACCTTGATTTACAAGTCATTACGGCCAAAGATGACCCAACCCGCAATACAGTTGTGGCCAATCGTTTGTCATCATTGTTTAGTGCAGAAGCCAATGGGCCAGACGCAAACAATGGATTTAGCCAAGCAATGGGTGACGCCTATTCAAGTGCGACTCCTGAACTCGTTTACATCGAGTTCCCCGAAGTGAGCGTCGTGCTTGAAGCGGCAATGACTGAAATCGCTACCGGCGGTGATGTTACGGCCATTCTCAACAAAGCAGCCGCTGATGTAGAAGCGATCATGGAACGCTCTGGTCGGTATGACAACTAGGTGAATTGTTCGTAAACAACTTTAATCTGCCGGAGGTGCAGCACCTCCGGCAGGTTAGGCCTACTAAACGTATAAGTAATCGTCCAAAATCAAGTTCCCGGAGTGGAGGCTTTAGCCGGAGCAGACCCGGCTAAAGCCTCCACTCCAAAACAGGAAGTAATTTTTAGACGGTTCCTAAGTTACAAGGAGGACATATGAGGCGTGCAAATTCGGCCGCATACCTGTTCCTTTTCCCGGGTTTTTTTGCGATTATTCTCACCACAATTCTGCCTGTTTTTTCAGTCATTAATTTAAGTTTTCAAGAATGGCAGATTACCCGGTCAAAGGAACCATTAGGTTATATCGGTCTCGAAAACTACATTCGTGCATTTAAAGATGTTGACTTTTGGAATTCAGTACTCGTCACTTTTTGGTACACTGTCATCACTGTATTTTTCTCCGTCGCCATTGGTCTTTTTTGTGCCATCGTCTTACAAAAGACAAATTGGGCCAGCGGCATCATCAAATCATTGCTCATTTTTCCTTTTGCCATCAGCCTGGTGTTAAGAGGGTATTCATTCCGTTTCATGCTGCTTGAAGGGCAAGGCATTTTAGACACCATTATTGACTTCCTCATTCCAATTCCAGCCGTGCAAGAAACGTTGTGGTTGGCAAATCCTGGTACGGCGCTATTTTGGATTTCGGTTCCAATTTTTTGGTCGTGGGGGCCGCTGTGTGGGCTGATGATTTTGGGCGCATTGAACAATATTTCACCCGAAATATTCGAGGCAGCCCGTGTAGATGGCGCTAAACCGGTCCGAATCTTTTGGAGCATCACATTTCCCTTGTTACGCCCCATGATTTTGGTGATGGTCTTGCTTGTGACCTTGTTTAGCATTCGCGTGTTTGATGTGGTGCATACCATGACAGCAGGCGGGCCAGGTCGCGCAACTGAAATTTTAAATTACTACATTTTCCGAGTAGGGTTCCAAATTTTTGATATGGGCTATGCTTCTGCCCTTTCAATCATTTTAACCATAATTTTGATGGTTCTTGCCTATTTCTATTCAAGAATCCTCATCGATTAATCTTATGACAACAGCAATAAGCACGCCCACAAAAAGAGTGACCAAAAATAAAGCTACGTTTAATGACATTTATCGGAATGGCGGATATATTCTTTCGCTGTTAGCCATTTTTATATTTGTTGCATTTCCCATCTTTTGGATATCTATCTCTGCATTTAAACTACCCAAAGATGTGACAAAACCAACGATCATATTTCAACCAACATTTGATAATTTCAAAATTTTATTTGAGCTTTTTGATTTTCAGAACTTGATCATCAACAGCTTGATTGTTTGTATTGCCGTTGTGGTGATTACGCTGCCTCTGGCAACTTCTGGCGCTTATGCATTGTCTCGTTTTAAGCTGCCGTTTAAGCGCCTGTTGTTAGTGCTCGTGTTAGCAACACAGTTTTTCCCGCCCGTTGTCATGGTTTTACCTTATTTCAACATATTTCGGACGCTGCAACTGTTAGACACCTATACTGCTCTAGTGATTGTAAACCTCACTCGCACAATCCCTTTTGCAATGTGGTTATTGTTTGGTTTTATTGACACGTTGCCCAGCCAGATTGAAGAAGCCGCGATGGTCGATGGATGCACCGAATGGGGTATTTTGCGCTATGTGACATTTCCACTGGCCTTGCCGGGGATCATTACTGCTGGCGTTTTCTCGTTTTTACTGGCCTGGAACGAATTCCTCTATGCATTTCTCTTAACAACAAAAGATACACGTACCGTGATTGTCGGGCTGGTCAATGTGGTTGGTGAGCGGGATGTTCCCTGGGAGCAAATGTCGGCGGCTGGTTTGATTGTGATGATACCGATGCTCATTATGGCATATGGCATTCGCCGCTACTTTGTGGAAGGGATGACGATGGGGGCGGTTAAGTAACAACAAATGTAGCGCGATTTTGCAAATCGCGTATCGAATTACAAATTCGATCTACAAAGGAGAATCAAATGATAAACGAGGATACTGATTGGCAGCTACAAGCCAAGCGTGTGGCGCAGGGCATCCGCTGTCGTGTCTTGGATTTGACGATTGAACGCAATGGTTGTTATTTGAGCCAAGCGCTCTCGTCGGCAGAAATTTTTGCTACGCTTTACACGAAAGTGCTCAATTTGGAAGCAAGTGAAGGGCCTGCCATACCACCACTGTTTCCAGGGGTGCCTGGGGCAAACAGCATCGAATATGTGACAGGTGCTGCTTACAATGGGCCACAGTCAG